>DBFVHV010000157.1:0-2421 GCA_048524165.1 Streptococcus sp. | reverse complement strand
AGTTTAGCTATCATACTCAGTCCAATCCAATTTCTGCACGAACAACATCGGCAATAGTATCGACGTAGTAGTTCACTTCATCATCTGTTGGTGCTTCTGCCATAACACGAAGGAGAGGTTCTGTACCACTTGGACGAACCAAGATACGTCCATTTCCAGCCATCTCAGTTTCCATTTTTTCAATGATAGCAGCAATTGCAGGAACTTCCATAGCTTTATCTTTCATGCTATTTTCCACACGGATATTAACCAATTTTTGAGGGTAAATGGTCACTTCTGCTGCCAATTCAGACAAGCTCTTACCTGTTTCAACCATGACTTTAGTCAATTGGATAGCTGTCAATTGACCATCACCAGTTGTGTTGTAATCCATGATAATAACGTGACCAGATTGTTCGCCACCAAGGTTATAACCGTTTTTACGCATTTCTTCGACAACGTAACGGTCACCAACAGCAGTCACAGCCTTGTTAATACCTTCACGGTCGAGTGCCTTGTGGATACCAAGGTTTGACATAACTGTTGTAACAATGGTGTTTTTAGCTAACTCACCTTTTTGAGACAAGTATTTACCAATGATATACATCACCTTGTCACCATCAACAATATCGCCATTTTCATCAACGGCAATGAGACGGTCACTGTCACCATCAAAGGCAAGACCGATTGCTGACCCAGTTTCTTTAACTAAGGCCTGCAATTGCTCTGGATGTGTAGAACCTACACCAGCATTGATGTTAAGGCCATCAGGTTGATCACCAATAACAGCGATTTCTGCATTCAAGTCAAGGAAAATGTTACGAGCAGATACCGCAGCCGCACCGTTAGCAGCATCCAAAGCAACCTTCATACCACCGAGGTCAAGACCAGTAGCCACCAAGAATTTTTCGTATTTACGAAGACCTTCTGGATAATCTACAAGTGTTCCAAGTCCCTCAGCTGATGGGCGTGGCAGAGTATCTTCTGCAGCATCTAGAAGAGCTTCAATTTCCGCTTCACGTGCATCATCCAATTTAAAGCCATCTCCACCAAAGAACTTGATGCCATTATCAAGAGCTGGATTATGACTAGCTGAAATCATTACACCAGCACTAGCATTTTCTGTACGTACCAAGTATGATACACCTGGTGTCGCAAGCACCCCAAGTTTATAGACCTCGATACCTACTGAGAGCAGTCCCGCTACCAAAGCAGATTCTAACATCTCACCAGAAATACGTGTATCACGAGCCACAAAAACTTTAGGACGGCCAGTTTCATGTTGACTAAGCACATAACCACCAAAACGACCTAATTTGAAGGCCAATTCAGGCGTAAGTTCAACGTTTGCTTCTCCACGAACACCGTCTGTTCCAAAATATTTACCCATAATTTTACTATTAGTGCCTGTGCACTAAATCCTCCTTAAACTTTGATGCTGTTTAGCAAGAGCCAACCTTATCTAGATAATCTAACTTTATAAGATTTCACCAATATTTTCAACCCTTGTTTTTAAAACATTATTAATTGGTTACATTTTTATGAGGTTAGTCTCTCTCAATCCAATCTATTATACCTGAATTTGACGAAAATGTAACTCCCTCACTTTTTCGTGACTTTCAAGTTAACCTTCACAGTACTTGGTTGCACTGTGACACCCTCTGCTGTAAGCTCTATGGTTTTTGATGTATCCTTAGTTACTTGGCTAATGTCTACAGGAACTGTGATGCTTTCGATTTTATCCATAGCTTCTTGACTACCAACAATAGTCACATTCCCACGATCAAAGCTATAACTAATGCTAGACACGTTGCTAGCCTTATCGCCAGTCAACTCTACCTTAACGGGAACTGATTTACTCAATTTTCTCAAACTAATCTTGGCATGAACCTTAGCTGGGGAAATCGAACTAGCTAGAACCGTTCCATTAGACGAAACTGCTTGAAGAACCAAGTTGCCATCATAATCTTGGGATAACTCTGAATTGCCTTCCAATACCGCCTGAACGTGATCAATTTGATTAATAATATCTTCGCTCGATGTCACCTCTACCTTGGTTTCATCCAAGCTAACTTTTTTCACTTCATAACCATTTGCCAACTTATCTGGTGTAATATTAGCCATCACGCTAAATGATTTGCTGGCTTTTTTACCAATAGTTGCTGTCAAAGTCGATGGTGAAACTTGTGCAGACATGCCGTTTGGAAGATCCTTAACCTGAATAGAAACACGGCTAGTGCCCTGACCAAAATTTGACAAATCGGCCACCAATTTAAAGTGACGCGTATCACTGTTTGCTTCTGTCGTCAAGGCCAATTGTGTCGTCGCTGTCAGATAGACCTCAGCGTCATAGGAATAGCCACTGATAAAGTACTTATCACTATCGTATTTGATATCCACAGGGACCGACTCAACGGTCTGCGTGAAGGTATTGGATGCAAT
>DBFVHV010000156.1:0-2013 GCA_048524165.1 Streptococcus sp. | reverse complement strand
TCACTTTCATCTGAGCACCAGAAAATTGAATATTTGTACGAATGGCATTGTAATACTCTTCTGTTTGTTTGGCAAAGTTTACTTTAGATTTTACTAACTTTAATAGAGGCATTTCTTCTCCTTAAATTTTATCTGTATCAGGGACAATTCCAAGAAGTGTCATTCCGAGAGTCTCTTCAATATCTTCTGGACGGCGAATGCGATCATCTAAGATTTCACGAGTCAATACACCAACCACTGCAAGGAAGCCTCCAAGCACTGCTCCAATAAGTACATTACGTTTAATGTTTGGTGAAGATGGTGACTCTGGCAATTTAGCTTCTTCAAGAGTTGTAACATCTTCGACTTTTGTCACGTCCTTGATTTTTTCTGAAGCAACTTCACGTACCTTATTAGCAAGTGCTTGAGCATCTTGACCTGTTTTAGCATTGACAGAAATCGAAATAAGACGTGTATCTGTAGGGATATTAACCGAAATCATCTTAGCAAGCTCAGCTTCAGTCATCTTCAATTTTTCATCCTTGATAACTTGAGATAAGACATCATTAGATGTAATAATTTCTTTATAGTCTTTTGTCAAAAATGTACCAGCCTGCAAATCTTGTGCTGAAATATTTTTACTGTCATTGTTTTGATTAACCACATAAATTCGTGTAGATGACGTATATGTAGGTTGGATTAGGAAGTAAGTTCCCAAGAAGACAAAGACAGCTACATAAAAGGCCGTAAAAAGAATGAATACTTTTTTGATCCAAAGTTTATGCATTAGTGCAAGCACATCGATTTCAACACGTTTCGTGTTTTCCTGAGTCATAGTTTCTCCTATATGTATTGATTTTCAAGTAGTGTTTGTGGGTTATCGATAAAGAGATTACGCGCACGTCTAGTTCCATATGTTTTTTCAACAATAGTATATGCATCCTTCATAAATGGTGGTCTTGGACCAAGATTATGCATATCACTAGCAACAATATGAACTAAATTATTTTCCAAGAAATAGCGTACACGTTTCTTTCTCACTTTTTCTTTATCGCCAAATAATTTTGGTTTTAAGACATGAGAGCTATTAACTTGTGTGTAACAACCCATGTTGATAATTTCACGAACACGGTCAGCGTTTTCTTCAAGAGCATCATAACGTTCAATGTGAGCAACAATCGGTGTTACACCTGCTCGTATAACATTACTCAGCCCATTATGAATTTCCTTCCAAGATGTTCTAGCGCTAAACTCAATCAAAGCAAATTGCGTGTTGTGCATACGAGGAATGAGATTCTTTTCAAGTTTGTCAACAATGTCTGAGGTGTAATAAAGTTCACCACCATAAAAAAGAGTTAAGTCTGGATAAAGTGCTTCTGCTTCTTCTTTAACCTTTGAAAAATTTGCGAAGATTTTATCCTCTGGGGTTTCAAACATCCCCTTACGACGGTGGGAGGTAGAAACAATCGTACGCACACCTTGAGCGTAACTTTCTCCAATGAGTTCCAAACTCTCCTCTAAAGTTTTAGGACCATCATCGACATCAAAAACAATATGTGAGTGAACATCAATCACTTATTTTTCCTCCATCAGATTTTTGATAGCTTGAGAGGCACTTTCCACACTAGAATCATCTAGTTTCATCATGTAGAGACTAGAATTTGGCATAGCGTAAGAAGTCAATTGACCTGTTGAACCAGTACCTGTTACTGCTTGCGAAGTAACTGTAAATTTAGATCCTGAATCAAGTTGTGTATTAGCCAAGGCATTAATGGTATCCAAAGACATATTTGTTTGAACAGAATCTTGAAGATTGTTAACAATTGACGTAAAATTGGATACCGAATTTAGTGAAGCCAACTTATTTACAATCGCAGAAATAACTTTCTCTTGGTTTTTACCACGATCATTATCTCCACCTTCCAAACTATAACGTTCGCGAACAAAACCAAGAGCTTGTTCTGAATTCATTTGGATATCTCCAACTGGAAAATCAAACTTCCCATGAAGACTTGTGAAGGCTTGATCATTATG
>DBFVHV010000155.1:0-1881 GCA_048524165.1 Streptococcus sp. | reverse complement strand
TCCACTTCTTGCTAGATGGCTATGACCTTATTTTCACTGGTGTCCTTACCATCATGGCTTTGATTATTATCTTCCGTCACACTGAAAATATAGCTCGTATCCGTAATCATCAAGAAAACTTGGTACCTTTTGGACTTAATTTAACGAAACAAAATCCAAAGAAATAAATCATTAATGACTATCGACCACTAGCTAAGCTAGTGGTTTTCTTGTTCTGCTAACCAACTGACGGCCCCAAGACAAATAATAAAGATCCGAAGTCTCTACCTCGGATCTTTTTAGGCTTAAGCTTTAAAGCTAACACCATTTTCTTTTAATTTTTTAACTGTTGCAGGTCCTACTCCCTTAAGTGCTAGGACTTCTTCTTCAGTCACAGTAGCAAAAGCCGCTACTGACGTCAAACCTTCATTATAGAGGGTCTCTACAAGGTTCGAACGAAGGCCTTCAACTTCTGGAAGCTCTGCAAAGGCCTCAAGACTAAGATCTGCAGCCGCCACTTCTTCCTTAGCAACTGTCTTAGGTTCAGCAACAGGTTGTGGTGCTACTGGTGGCACTGGTGGAACAGGCGCAACTGGTGGAACAGGGGCTTTAAGATTATTGAAAAGTCCTTGTTTTTTCAAACGGTGTTTAAAAGCTTTCTTTTTATTTTTTACTTTAGCCATGTCTAGTTTTCTCCTATTTTGACAGACGACTTTTTCCTATAAAGTGCGGTCGTCATTTTCTTTTTCATTCTCTATTAATAGTGACGTTTCCCGAACAGGCCGTCTGGCATATCGTGGAAACTTTTACCTGCACGATAGTTGGCGAACTTGCCAATTAGGAAATTGTAAGAATCCAATTTAGATTCATAACGGAAACTTGCATCACGTGCACGATCATCGCCGTCTTCTTCCCAGATTTTCTTACTAGCAGCCAAAGCCGCCTCGTTTACTTTAACTTGGGTAACAACCCATTCTTCAAAGTCTTTTAGAAATTCTTGTTCGTAGGTCATGTTTTCCTCTTCATTTTAAAAACCAGCTTAACGCTGGCTTCATTTTCTACTAATAGTGTGTAGAGCTAATAGCCTTACAATCTCTTATTATAACAAATAATTAGAAATTTGACTAGGCTCTAAACTCTTGATATAAGGCTTTAATGTCATTTGGACGTGTTCGACAGCAACCACCCAAAATTTTCACACCAAAATGAGCATGCCAATCCTTGCTATGTTCAACTAAGGTTAGAGCATCCTTATCTTTAGGTTTCCAAGTCTGACTCTTGCCATCATAGACTTCACCTGAATTGGGATAAGTAATGAGCGCCTTGCCAGCATTCTTAAGAATAGCTAGAGCCTGGTTATAAAGAAGAGGTGAGCTACAGTTGATTCCTACAGCCAGGATTTGATTTGACTGAGAAACAAGCTTGGCAATTTCAGCTAGAGAAGTCCCATCACTGATAGCATCTGGAATCTGGACTGTAAAACTCATATAAGCTTCTGCTTCTGGAAACTCTTCAGCTAGAAGTTCAATCAAGGCTTGTGCTTCCAAACGATTTGGAATGGTTTCCAAAGCCAACAAATCCACACCTTGATCTAGGAGAATTTGAATCCTAGGGCGATGAAAATCCTTAAGCTCCTCGATAGTAATTTGACCATAATCACCACTATACTCAGAACCATTAGCCAAATAAGCTGCGTACGGACCGACATCTCCAGAAATCAAAGGATATGGTCGTTTTGCTTTCTCAGTCTCATCTAATGCTGCCCATACCTTATCACGTGCAACCTTTGCTAGCTGAACCGTTAGGGCAATAATCTGCTCCGCTGCTTTCTCAGTAAGTCCTGCCTCTACCAAGCCAGGTAAGGTCGCCTGATAAGATGACGTGGTAATCAAGTCAGCCCCG
>DBFVHV010000154.1:0-2213 GCA_048524165.1 Streptococcus sp. | reverse complement strand
TTTTTCATTTTCCTTGCCTCCTATTATAGTTTGAGCAATACCACTTGCCGCTAGGAGGAGAAAAATAAGATACATAGATGAAGCAGGGAGGAATCCCAAAGACCCTTGTAAAAAAAGCAGGTTGAGGAAAGCCAGTAGTGTGGCGAAGAAACTATTAATAACTAATAAGGTTGAGTAATTGGTTTGAAAGCGTGCTAAATGTAGAAGACTTTTTATAAAAGCTATTAGTGAGAATGGTACATAAAACACTGAAAAGACCATCAGATAGTAAAAACCAAATAATAAGCCTGAGTATGAACTACCCAAATAATAATAGAGAGGATTATCCACCACGAAGATTATGAGGGAAACTATAGATAGGAGAAAAAGGATAAAAAAGCGTGTTTTTATAGGACGTAGGCCATAAAAAATTAAATATATAGTAGAAACAATAACCATAAGTATAATAGCAGGAATAGCTACATCTGCATGGTAAGCTAGGTAATCGATAACATTAAAATCCATTTTTCTACCTCCATTGATTTGTAGTCAATGACACTGCAAATAGTTAATAAACTATGTAGAAAATAATTAACTTGTTTCTTTATAAGCCCAGATATCTATTGATAGTAAGCGCTCTCCCTAACTCTATCTTATAATTTTCTCTTCTGGCTTGCAACCTAAAATACGCCACTTTCCTCAAGTGTAAATTTGACGTTATCCTCAATCCATTGACGGCGAGGTGCTGCCTTATCTCCCATAAGAACTGAGACACGACGTTCGGCACGCGCTAGGTCGTCAATAGTCACTCGGATAAGCGTTCTGGTCTCTGGATCCATGGTTGTTTCCCAAAGCTGATCAGCATTCATCTCACCAAGCCCTTTGTAACGTTGGAGAAGAGCACCTCGACCAAACTTTTGGCGAAGTTCTTCAAGCTCACTATCAGTCCAAGCATATTCGACAACTTCCTTCTTGCCTTTACCTTTAGACATCTTGTAAAGAGGAGGCAGAGCGATATAGACGTGCCCTGCTTCAACCAGTGGACGCATATAACGATAGAAGAAAGTAAGCAACAAGGTCTGGATGTGAGCTCCATCGGTGTCGGCATCGGTCATGATGATAATCTTGTCATAGTTGATATCGTCAAGGTTAAAATCAGCTCCTACACCTGCACCAATAGTGTAAATCATGGTATTGATTTCTTCATTTTTGAGAATATCTGCCATTTTGGCTTTCTCAGTATTTAGGACCTTACCTCGTAGGGGCAGAATGGCCTGGAATTTACGATCACGGCCTTGTTTGGCTGATCCACCGGCAGAGTCCCCCTCGACCAGATAGAGTTCGTTCTTAGCAGGATTTTTAGACTGAGCTGGCGTCAGTTTCCCTGACAGGAGTCCCTTGTCTTTTTTATTTTTCTTGCCATTTCGGCTAGCATCACGAGCTTTTCTGGCAGCTTCACGGGCATCACGGGCCTTGATGGCCTTACGCACCAAGTTAGAAGCCAGATCCCCATTTTCCATAAGGAAATAAGTCAGATACTCTGAAACAATACCATCAACAATAGGACGAGCAAGTGGAGACCCCAACTTATCCTTAGTTTGTCCCTCAAACTGAAGGTGCTCTTCTGGAACCAAGAGCGAGATAACTGCTGACAAGCCCTCACGGTAATCTGACCCTTCAAGGTTCTTATCCTTTTCTTTAAGGAGGCCAGTCTTACGGGCATAATCGTTAAAGGCCTTGGTAATAGCTGATTTGAAGCCTGTCTCGTGGGTACCTCCGTCCTTAGTGCGGACATTATTGACAAAGGAAAGGATATTATCAGAGTAGCCATCGTTGTACTGAAGAGCTAGTTCTAAGTGAAATTCCTGTTGGTCTCCATCAATATAGATAACCGGCGTCAGCGTTTCCTTGTCTTCATTCAAATAAGACACAAAGTCTTGAACCCCATTTTCATAATGGAATTCTTCACGTACTTCTTCTTCGCCACGCAAGTCTGTCAATGTCATGGTAACATTTTTAAGAAGAAAGGCTGATTCTTTGAGACGCTCTGAGATAGTATTAAATTTGAAGTCTGTCGTTGAAAAGATGCTAGCATCAGGCATGAAGGTTACTTTTGTACCTGTCTTAGACTTAGGCGCCTTGCCAATCTTTTCAAGCCCTGTAACAGGGTGACCACCATTTTCAAAACGCTGACGATAAACACTACCGTCACGGGTAATCTCTACCTCCAGCCA
>DBFVHV010000153.1:0-5611 GCA_048524165.1 Streptococcus sp. | reverse complement strand
AAATTTTCTCAATCTTTGCATGGTGTTTGCTAGCCATTAACTGTTGCTTGATGGGTTGAACAATCTCGGCCACAGCACGAATGTCTGCTTGGTGGAAGAGATAGTCTAAACTCTCATGAACAGATCCCTCAATGGAATTTTCCACAGGAATAACTGCGTAATCCACACGTCCCTCTTCATATGACTTGATAACTTCGGTAATGGTACCTAGAGAAACCAAATTTGCCTTAGGAAATGCCTTTAAGGCTGCATTGTGCGTAAACGACCCACTAGGGCCTAAATAACCTACATACATTTGATAAACCTTGCTACTTCTTCTGGCGTCCGGTTATCAACAGTGACAACCAGATCTGCCAACCCTTGATAGAGGCCCATTCGACCATCATAAATGGCCTTGAATTCCTCTTTAGAATGATTGAGAAAGAGGGGGCGTTGATTCTTAGCATCCTTTTTAATGCGATCATAGACCACATCAAAAGAAGCGTGAAGCCATACGTTATGCTTACGATTTTTCTTCAAAAGCTGTCGATTGCGCTCCGTCACAACGACACCACCACCAGTAGAGATGATAATATCATCTCCCTCTTGAAGGAGTTCTTCCAGAGTCTCAGACTCAATCTGACGAAAGCTTGCTTCGCCTTCTTTGGCAAAAAAATCAGCAATGGACATTCCGATTTTATCTTCGATGACCTGATCCATATCTACGAAACGACCATCCAGGTATGGGGCGACGGAACTCTTACCAACTCCCATAAAGCCCAATAAAACCTTAGCCATGCAGTAATCCTTCCAAATCACTAAAGAAGCTTGGATAACTTGTATTAATAGCTTCCGCACGTTGTAAGTCAACTTCGCCATCTTGAACCAAGAGGGCTGCAATAGCTGTCATCATACCAATCCTGTGGTCACCAAAGGTATTGATCTCTGCCCCGTGAAGAGCCGTCTTACCAGTGATAATCATACCATCCTCAGTTGGAACAATATCAGCACCCATAGCATTCAAGGCATCTGCTACCACCTGAATACGATCAGTCTCTTTGACCTTTAGCTCTTCAGCATCACGAATCACTGTCTTGCCTTGAGCTTGTGTCGCCAAGAGTGTGATAATCGGAAGTTCATCAATCAAACGTGGAATGATATCACCGCCAATTTCGGTACCTTTAAGTTCTGAAGTTTCAACCGTAACGGTCGCAGATTTAGCAACCTGGTCAATATCTGAAAGAGTTATCTTACCACCCATATCCTTGATAACATCAATGATTCCGGTACGTGTCTCATTAATACCGACATTTTCCAAGACAACCTTAGAGTTAGCCACCACGAGTCCTGCTACCAACCAAAAAGCAGCTGAAGAAATATCGCCTGGAACCACAACTTCTTGGGCAGTGAAGCTTTGCCCACCAGAAATACGAATTTCTTTGCCTTCTACTTGAAGCTGACCACCAAACTGCTGAATCATATCTTCCGTATGATTACGTGTTTTTTCCTTTTCAATGATGACAGACTCACCATTAGCTTGAAGGGCTGCAAAAATAAGGGCAGACTTAACCTGAGCAGAGGCCACTGGCAATTGGTAATGTATAGGTTTAAGGGACTTGCTACCACGCATTTTCAATGGTGGCAAATCACGGTCAGTTTGTCCTGATACCTCTACCCCCATCTGACGTAAAGGAATAGTGACACGGTCCATCGGGCGTTTTGAAAGGGAATCATCCCCAAACATTTCCACATCAAAATCTTGACCTGCAAGTACACCTGAAATCAAACGAATCGATGTTCCAGAGTTCCCCATGTCCAACTTGTTTTGAGGAGCCTTGAGACCATCAAAACCAACACCGTGAATGCGTACCACATCGCCATCATCCTCGATAGTCACACCCAAATCACGGAAGACCTGCATAGTTGAGAGGACATCCTCACCTCGTAAAATATCACGAACAGTTGTCACACCTTTGGCAAGACTTCCGAACATGATAGAACGGTGACTAATTGACTTGTCACCAGGGATGCGCAGGCTGCCATGAAGACCTTGGGCCTTGGTTTCTAGTTTCATAGGTTACTCCTAAAAATTTTATAGTTATTCTCATTATACCATATTTGAAAGTCCAACCATAGACTGAATTGTCAAAATATTCACTCGCTTGTATTGCCATACTTTTCTTTCAAGAAGGCAACTGCCTCTTGAACACGGTTCCGAATCAAGTCAGCAGACTCCTGTAAAAGATGTTTTTCCTCAGCCGACAAAGACAAATGAACAGGAGCTTCCACCCCTTGGTGTCCTAAAATAACTGGATAGCCAAGATAAGTCTGATAGATTTCTTGATAGCTAGATACTGCCACCTCTTCTTGAGCGTCAGAAAGGATAATTGCCACCAAACGAAGAGCTGCACTGGCAATACCGTATGAAGTATAGCCCTTACCATAAAAGACCTTGTGACCACCTTTCATTGAGGCCATAAAGAGTGCTTGACGTTCCTCTTCACTTGTCAATTTTGTGATATCTTGACCTTTGACTCTAACTTGACTCCAGGCTGTAAATTGAGAGTTGCCATGTTCACCAAGATTGTAGCCTGATACTGATTTGGGATTGACTGCCAGAACCTCTCCCACTGCGGTCTTCATTCTAGCCGTATCAAGTAAAGTCCCTGTCCCAATCACACGTTCCTTTGGCCAACCTGTGAATTCTTGATAGAGAGCTGTCACCGCATCTACAGGATTTGAGATGACTAAGAGTATACCTTTAAAATCCAACTGTTTTAGTTCCTGAGCAACCTGATAAACAGCCTCTCGGGTAAATGGAAATTCAGCAAAACGGTCCTCACCAGCATTATGCTGTAGCTGAATATTTCCAAGAGCCGAGATGATAACATCAGCATCTTCAAGTGCTTCATAATCATTAACCACGATGTTTGCATAGCTGGCCAGATTAGCCATGGCATCCTTAAAATCCTGGGCGTCTGCTTCGGCTTTCCTCTCATTAATATCGATAAAGACATAACTATCGGCTAAGCCCTGAGCAATAGCCCCATGAGCTACCGCTGCACCAACATTTCCCATACCTATAATTCCAATCTTACGAGTCATCATTTTCCTCCCTTATTGTTTCTCGTTTCTTCCTTAATCAATCTCTTTTGAATGTAGAAAAGGGCCTGTCAACTGACACACCCTTTCTTATTAGCTATTCAAATCTTGCAAAGGTTTGAAGATGATACGTTCAATATCATTCAAGTAAACAGACAGACTTTGTTGTGCAGTCAAGTATTCTTTCAAAAGGGCGTTAGCTTCTACCTTTTGGCCCAATTCTTGAACAGCTGCTTGTTCTTCTGCTGTTGGCATTGTACCAGCCTGCATTTTAGCATAGAAATCCTCTTGGAAATCCGTAAACTCTTTGAAAAGAGCACTAGCTTCAGCATCAGCTGCAATCGCTTCTTTTTTCTCTACCAAGGTTTTGTACTCAGGAAGGGCACGGATGCCACGTTCCAACTCATTTGCTAAATCATAAATATTTGTCATTTTATTCTCCTATGCGATCACCACATGATAATCTGTATTGGCTTCAATAACAGTCTTAGCATGTGTACGATCTTTTTCATTTTTAAAAGTAATTTGAAGGATACCATGAATATCCTCACGATTTTCTTCATTGATACGAAGGTTAACCAAAGACGTTCCTCGCAACAATTCCATAATGCTAAGGATAACGTCCTCACGGTCAGGCACATCCACAAAAATATCGAAGGCACTTTCCACGCCACCCTTTTTGTGAATTTCCATCTCTTTACGCTTCTTGCGACCGTTATCAAAGAACTCCCAAATGGCATTCTCATCCTCAGCCTTAATCAAGTCAGCCACATGATCCAAACGCTTTTTGAAATCTTCAATACGGTCCAAAACAGCAGGCCCATTAGTCATGAGAATGGAAGCCCACATCCCAGGTTCACTCTCAGCAATACGGGTCATATCTCGGAAACCCCCAGCCGCAAAGTGATTGGTCATCTCGTGAGCCTGAGCATAATCAGCTGCCTGCTCCATAAGACCAGAAGCCAAAAGATGTGGAAAATGACTGATTTGACTCGTTACCCGGTCGTGTTCAGCTGCATCAATCTCAACATAACGTGACTTAAGCCCAGACAAGATGTCCTTAAGCTCAGGGATAGTGGTCTCTTTTGTCAGACATGTCGGTGTGAAAATATAATAGGCATTTTCAAAAAGTGTCACGTCAGCTGCAATAGCACCAGATTTATGAGAACCAGCCATGGGGTGAGAACCTACAAACTGAACGTTTTTGCCTGTTAGATAACGCTCCGCTGCCTCAACGATTTCACGCTTGGTTGAGCCCGCATCTGTTATGATGACATTATCTTTAAGGTCCAGATCAGCCAATTCCTTCAAGTAGACCACCGTTTGCTTGATTGGTACTGCTAAGATAATGACATCCGCAAGAGGGGCAAACTCTTTAAAATCACCTGTTGCTCGGTCAACAATCCGACGTTCTAGTGCAATATTTCGAGAATAGTCAGAGCGATTATATCCAAGAATCTCATAATCAGGGTGATCCCTTTTAATCCCTAAGGCCAAGGAGCCACCAATCAGACCCAATCCTGCAATATAAATAGTTTTTTTACTCATTTCTACTCCCGTCTTTACACTGATGCTGCTTAAAAGTTTTTCACATAGTCACGGTGATGTGCTACCGCTTCTTTCAACTCTTCCAAATTATCAGAAGAGAATTTATCCAAGATTTCATTAGCTACGACAGTAGCAACTACTGATTCCATAACGACACCTGCTGCAGGCAAGGCCGTTGGATCTGAACGCTCAACTGTTGCCTTGTATGGCTCATGTGTTTCGATATCTACTGACATCAATGGCTTGTAGAGGGTAGGAATTGGTTTCATAACCCCACGGACCACAATCGGTTGCCCATTGGTCATACCACCTTCGAAACCACCGAGATTATTGGTGCGACGTGTATAGCCATCCTCTTCATTCCAAAGAATCTCATCCATCACCTGAGAGCCCTTGAGATAGCCATCTTTGAATCCAAGACCAAACTCGACTCCCTTGAAGGCATTGATGGAAACAACTGCTTGAGCAATCTTAGCATCAAGCTTGGTATCCCATTGCACATAAGAGCCAAGTCCTACAGGAACACCACCAACGACAGTTTCAACAACACCACCGATAGTATCACCCTCTTTTTTGATTTGGTCAATGTAATCTTTAATTTCTTGTTCACGTTCTTGGTTAACCACTGAAATTTCTGACTGTTGGGCCAACTCCTTGATTTGAGCTACCGTCAAATTCTCTGGTACATCAATTTCCTTACCACCAAAGACAACCACATGGTTAGCAATTTCAATATCAAGCTCAGCCAAGATTCGTTTAGCGACAGCACCTACTGCCACACGCATAGTTGTTTCACGCGCACTGGAACGCTCCAACGAATTACGCAAATCATCAAAACGGTATTTCATACCTCCTACCACGTCAGCATGTCCTGGCCGTTGATGGGTGATTTTACGTTTGGTTTTCAAACGATCCTCAATGTCTTCAACAGCCATAATATCCAACAATTTTTGATGTTCCTTATTGATAACATGAAGGGTGA
>DBFVHV010000152.1:0-3454 GCA_048524165.1 Streptococcus sp. | reverse complement strand
CCAGAGTATACTGGACCGATTAGCGCCAATGGAACACAAGAAGTAGGCCACGAAGGTGAGGCCACTGTTCAACCTGCTAATCCAGAGTATACAGGTAAACTTGAAGCCAAAGGTACACAAGAATCAGGTCACGAAGGTGAGGCTCTTGTCCAAGCTGAGAATCCTGTTCATACCCCAGTTGTCGGAAGTATCACAGAGACTGAAACGCAAGCTATTGATTATCCTGTCGAAGTTATTACTGATGATAACAAGTATGTTGATGAAGAAGTTGTTGAGCAAGAGGGTCAAAAAGGTAGCCAAGAAATCCAGAAAATTTATCAAACCATTGATGGTGTCAAGGTTGGTGAGCCGACAATTGTGTCAGGAAAAGTTATTGAGGTGCCACAGCCTAGAAAAATCCGTCGTGGCAGCAAGCCTCTAGATGGAACAACGACTGAAGAGTCTATTGTAGAGCTTCCATTTAAAGAGATTGTCCAAGAAGATGACACACTTGAGAAAGGCACTTTACAGATTGTCCAAGAAGGCCAAAAAGGTCAAAATAAAATTACTAAGGTTTATAAGACCTTTAAGGGTAATAAGATTGCTGAAGAACCAACTGTTACTGAAACAGTGTTAGTTCCTGTCCAAGATCGTATCGTCCGCAAAGGGACTAAGATATCAGAAAAACCAGTTCTTACACTGACACAGATTGACAAGGATGACTTGGGTCGAAGTGCCAAGCTTAGCTACCAATTGACTAATCCTGGTTCAGCAGCTATCACGACTATTAAAGCGGTACTTAAGAAAGATGGACAGGTTGTCCAAACGCTTAATATTCCTAGCACGACCTTGACTGCTGATTTAACAAACTTAGACTATTACAAGCCTTATACTCTTACAACAACCATGACCTTTGATCGTGGTAATGGTGAGGAGAGTCAGGTTTTGGCAGACCAAACTATCCAACTTGATCTCAAGAAGGTTGAGCTTAAAGATTTTACCCGTACGGATTTGATTAAGTATGACAATCAAACAGAAGTGGATGAGACCCGTCTGACAGCTGTACCTCAAGACCTCACGAATTATTACTTGAAGACGACTTCTGCGGATCAGAAGACCACTTACTTGGCAGTGAAAGCCATCGAAGAGACAACAGTTGATGGCAAGGCGGTTTATAAGGTAACTGCAGAAGCGGACAATTTGGTGCAACGTGATGGCCAAAATCATTTTGCTCAAACTTATAGCTACTACATTGAGAAACCTAAGCCTAGACAAGCTAATGTTTACTATGATTTTGCTGAGTTGGTCAATGCTATTCAGGCTAATCCATCAGGTGAATTTAGACTGGGTCAAAGTATGAGTGCTCGTCACGTCGTTCCAAACGGCAAATCATACATTACGACCGAATTTACTGGTAAGTTGCTAAGTGATGGTGACAAACGCTTTGCCATCTATGATTTGGAACACCCATTGTTCAATGTTATCAATGGGGGAACCATTAAGAATATCAACTTTGAAAATGTAGACATCAATCGCCCTGGTCAGAATCAAATAGCGACAGTTGGATTTAACCTTAAAAACAAAGGTCTGATTGAAGATGTTAAGGTGACTGGTTCAGTTACTGGTAATAATGACGTTGCAGGTATTGTCAATAAGATTGATGAAGATGGCAAGATTGAAAATGTCGCCTTTATCGGTAAGATTAACTCTGTTGGTAATAACTCGACGGTTGGTGGGATTGCTGGCTCAAACTACATGGGATTTGTTAACAGAGCTTATGTGGATGCGACTATTACGGCTAACAATGCCAATGCAAGTATGCTAGTGCCATTTGTTACTTACATGCTCAACAGTTGGAAATCAGGAACTAAGGCAAGGGTAACAAATTCAGTTGCCAAAGGTGTTCTTGATGTTAAAAACACAAGATATGTCGGTGGTATTGTTGCTAAGACTTGGCCTTACGGAGCTGTTCAAGACAACGTGACCTATGCCAAGGTAGTTAAAGGTCAAGAAATCTTTGCATCTAATGATGTTGATGACGAAGATGGTGGACCTCATATCAAAGACCTCTTTGGGGTTATCGGCTATAGCTCGGCCGAAGATGGCACTGGTAGAGATACCAAGAGTCCGAAAAAACTCAAACATTTGACTAAGGAAGAAGCTGACAAGCGTGTTGAAGGCTACAAAATCACGGCTGATACATTTGTCAGCGAACCTTACGAGTTGAATACTCTTAATAATGTTTCTAGTCAAGCTGATTTTACCAATATTCAAGACTATAAGCCAGAATACAACCAGGCTTACAAGAATATTGAGAAACTTCAACCGTTCTATAACAAGGATTATATTGTCTATCAAGCAAACAAACTGGCTAAAAACCATAACCTGAATACCAAAGATGTACTCTCAGTAACACCAATGAAAGACAGTAATTTTGTCACAGACTTAAGCGATGCCAACAAGATTATTGTTCACTATGCTGATGGTACTAAAGACTACTTCAAGCTTTCAGATAGTTCAGAAGGTTTGAGCAACGTTAAGGAGTACACTGTTACTGATTTGGGTATCAAGTACACTCCAAATATTGTCCAAAAAGACCACTCGAGTCTTATTAATGGTATTGTCGATATCCTTAAACCGATTGAGTTGCAGTCTGATCCAATTTACCAAAAACTTGGTCGTACCGGTCCAAATAGAGTAAATGCCGTTAAGAACCTCTTCTTGGAAGAAAGCTTTGAGGCTGTTAAAGCTAATTTGACTAAGCTTGTGACTAAGCTGGTTCAAAATGAGGACCACCAGCTTAACCAATCACCTGCCGCTCAACAGATGATTCTTGATAAGGTCGAGAAAAATAAGGCAGCCCTCTTGCTAGGTTTGACCTACTTGAATCGTTATTACGGTGTTAAGTTTGATGATGTCAATATCAAAGAACTCATGCTCTTCAAACCAGATTTCTATGGTAAAAATGTGGATGTCCTTGACCGTTTAATTGAAATTGGCTCTAAGGAAAATAATATCAGTGGTTCAAGAACATACGATGCTTTCGGTGAAGTTCTGGCCAAGAGCACTCTTTCTAGTGATCTGACCGACTTCCTTAATTACAACCGAAAACTCTTTACCACTATCGACAATATGAATGATTGGTTCATCGATGCTGCTAAGGATAAGGTCTACGTTGTTGAGAAGGCATCTCAAAATGAAGGTGTCGGTGAGCACAAGTATCGTGTTTATGATAACCTTAGTCGTGGTCTCCACCGCAAGATGATTTTGCCATTGTTGAACCTTGATAAGACAGAGATGTTCTTGATTTCTACCTATGACACCATGTCTTATGGTACGGCTAACAAGTACAATACAACCTTAGAGAAGTTAAAACCTGAGATTGATTTAGCCGCTCAACGTCAAATCAACTATCTTGATTTCTGGCAAAGATTGGCTGCGGATAATGTCAAAAACAAATTGTTCAAAGACATTG
>DBFVHV010000151.1:0-2608 GCA_048524165.1 Streptococcus sp. | reverse complement strand
TTTCTGTCATCTCTGGAAAATTAAGGTAAAAAGGATTGTAAATACCAACAATATAAATTGGTAATGTTTTATTATCCTTACGAGCTAGCTCAATAATCTGTCTCAATCTCTTTTGATAGTCCATAGCAGGTTTGCTAAAGGTATTCACATTAAGATTGGTGATATTATCCTTAATAACATGAATCACATCATTGCCACCAACAGTTAAAGTCATCAATTTTGCCTTTTTGAGATCCCTTTGAATATCCTTCTTTACCTGCATTCTCTTGAGGATTTGATTGCTGGTATTTCCTGCGATACCATAGTTGCGAGAAGTCACTTGCCAATTAAAATCTGACTCTAAGGCCTGAGATAAAACAGGAACGAAGCCTCCCTGATTACTGCTATCACCCACACCTTGAGTAAGTGAGTCTCCAATGGCCACATAAGTTACCTTTTCTTTTTTTACAGACCTTATCTTGTCAGCAATATTTGATGACTGATGATTGCTTGGTACAATAAAAATGAAGAGCCCTACAAATAATAGGAAAAGCAAGAAGAAGCCTACAAGGCTTCTAAGTAATTCTGATTCTTTCAATTTATTCATAGCGAACCATTATGGCAAAAGCACCTTCACCGGTATGTGTTTGAATGATGGAACCAGTCTCAAGAATTGAAATTGGGGCACCCAGAACTTCAAGTTTTGAAGCAAATTCATGTGCCAACTCGGGTGTTCCAGCATAAGAAATACCTATCTCAGCAACCTTACGATCCTTGATAGCATCAATGTAAGAATCTAACCATTTCGTGAAAGTTTTTGCACCACGACCTTTAGCAATAGTATTTAACTGATAGTCTTTCAATTCCATAATAACACGGATATTGAGCAATGATGATAAGAGTCCTGTAACACGGCCAATACGGCCACCTTTGACAAGATTTTCAAGGGTAGAGACACCAATATGAAGTTCAGATTTACTTTTCACTTCTTCTACTCGTGCCACAATGTCTTCAAGGCTAGCCCCTGCTTGCGCGAGTTTAGCAGCCTCAACTACTTGAAATTTGAGGCACTGATCTGTAAAACCTGAGTCTATAACTGTTACATCAGCTCCTGAAAGGCTAGCTCCTTGTCGCGAAGCCTCACATGTTCCAGAAAGAGTATGCATAAGATGGATGGCCACAATTTGCTCTGCACCATCTTTAACCAATTTTTCATATGTCTCAGCAAACAACCCCACTGGTGGTTGACTTGTCTTTGGTAACTCTTTACTATGCTTCATCATTTCCAGGAAACGACCTTCTTCACGAAGGTCACTATCTGAATAGATGACACCATCCACCATAACTGACAATGGAATGACAGTGATATTGTACTTTTCAACCAATTCCGGTTCAATCGTAATTGACGAATCGGTTACAATTCTGATTTTACTCATATTTCTCTCGCTTAACACAAATTTTTATTCTATTATAGCATGACTAGAGAGGTTTTCCCAGCTCTTTTCCTAAACAGATTCATCCACTTTTAATAAAGCTTTAGCTTGGCTCAAGGCAGCTTGCGTCACATTGTCACCTGCCAACATCTTAGCAATTTCTTGAACCCTTTCCTCAGGTGTTAAGAGACGAACACGGGATACAGTTGTCTTGTTATCACTTTCTTTAGAAATAAAGAATTGATAATCTGCAATAGCAATTACTTGAGGAAGGTGACTGATAGCCAATACCTGGCCATGACTTCCAATCTTATGAATCTTCTGTGCGATAGCTTGGGCTACGCGGCCTGATACTCCAGTATCAACTTCGTCAAAGACAATACTAGTTTTATCTTCTTTTCGGGCAAAGGCTGACTTAATGGCTAGCATAAGTCGAGACAGTTCACCACCAGATGCAACCTTAACAAGTGGTTTAAAGCCTTCACCTGGATTGGTTGAAATGTAAAACTCAACTTGTTCATTACCATCACGGTTAAATTTCCCCTTAGTAAAGGTTACTTTAAAATCAGCCGTATCCATATACAGCTCACATAACTCCGTCTTTATCTCTGACTCAAGAGCCTTTGCAATCTGATGTCGTGCCTTTTGCAAGGTCTCTGCAGATGCTAGTAAATCTTTTTCAAGTAGCTTAAGCTCTTGTTCCATAGCATCAGAAGAGCTAGAATTTCCAGTCAATAGATTATATTCTTTACTTGAATTTTCAAGATAATCTAAGACATCATCAACAGTTCCACCATATTTACGGGTAATGGCATTAATCGTATCTAAACGGTGTTCAATCTCTTGCAAACGCCCAGCATCAAAATCTAAATTATCCACAAGATCTCCTAACTGTTTAGTGACATCCTCAAGGACATAGTAGGCTTCTGACAAATTATTAGAGAGTTCTTTATACTCAGAATCATACTCTTCAAGAGATTGGAGATCATTCATGGCAGAACGGACATTTGATAGACTTGAAAAATCTTCATTATCCAGCATAACATAGGCATTCGTTAAGGTATCAGCAATCTGCTTATGATTGAGGTGTTTATCTCGCTCCTTCATCAAAGCTAGATCCTCACCTGTTTTTAGAGAGGCTGCTTCAATTTCTGCAATCTGAAAAGCTAGCATTTCAATTCGAGCCTTGTGCTCTT
>DBFVHV010000150.1:0-2905 GCA_048524165.1 Streptococcus sp. | reverse complement strand
ATTACGGTCATATTTAGTTACTTAATCATATTTTTTTCCATACTTCTTTTCAAGCATTTTCTTAACTAGATATGGCATCTTGACATTCTCTCGACCTTTTTTAGCAATCAATTTTTTGACGAAATCAGGCATCTGAATATCTTCTGCCTCTTCTAAAATCTTTCCTGTGTTTGAAGGGGCTTCCAATTCATCAAAAGTCTCTAGTTGAGGTTGATAGTAACGATAGTCACCGTCTATATGAGACTGAATGGTTGAAAGAAGGGCTTTAATCAATCGAGAATCACTATTTGGCATAGGAGGACGGTGATAGGCCACACCAAGCTCATGACAAAGCTCCTTACACTCCACATCATTATCAAAAAGAACCTCAATATGCTCACTAATAAAAGCTATCGGGACAAAAATATAGTGATCAGGGTGTTCCTTCTCATCACGAAGGTATTCTAAGACATCAGGCTTAATCCAAGGAATACCAATATCACTTTCACTCTGCCATGTATTGGTATACTGGTCTTCTTCAAGGCCTAAAATTTCCACAATCAAGCGAGTATTGTCATAAATCTGATCGATATAAGGATCGCCAAAATCAAGGGCCAAAACTGGGACACTATGAGCTGAAAAAATCACCTTATAGCTGTCATCTCTAATTTGATCTAAAATATTTCGAATCTCATCAGCCCAATAGTGGAGAAGTGAAGGTTCTTGGTACCAATCCTTGATAATTTGGAACCTAATCTGCTCACTTTCTAAAAATTTCTCATATCCCATGACAGAATAGTAAGAATAATGAGGCTCTAAAATCAAGCACAAACATTCTTCAATTCCGTCATTCTCCATCTCTTTGATTACATCAGTTATAAAAGGGCGGGAAAATTTATTTGCAAAGTAGACCGACGCTCGTTCTCCAAGAGCAGAAGTAACCAAATCCACTTCTTCTCTAGTTATCCTTTGGAGTGGAGTTCCACCAATTCGGACGTAATTGTCATGTAAAGTCTGAATTTCATGTGGTTCAGGACGAACACCACGTCGGATATTCGTGAAAAACTCTGCTACTCCTTCATAGGTAATCTCTTCTGGTGACCCAAAGGTCATCATCAACACAGCTCTCTTACTCATAAATACTCCTTGTTTCACGTTTGTTCTATTTTATCATGAAAAGGATCACTTTAGGGAACTTGGTATCAAAATAACTCTTAAAGGTAGACTCTAAGAGTTTAAAAACAAACCTTAATTATGGTGTTGCTGCTCACTTTCTACTTCCAGCTCTTCGATATTTCGCTTGTGAGCTCGGTGGGTTGCCAAGTCTTCATCCACTTCGATGGTGACATTTTGGAAGCCACTCTCTTTGAGCAAGTCTCGGATAGACTCTTTACAGACCTCCATATGTTTGACATGGTCCAGACAAACATGGACAATAGCATTTTTCTCCAAGCCGTCCATGGTCCAAAGATTGAGCTGATTGATACTAGCAACATTATCCAACTGCTCTAAGTCATTCTTAACTTGCTTGATATCACCCCCTTCTGGTACAGCATCCAGGAAAATCTTGAGCGTGCTCCAAAAACGTGGAATGGCTTTGGACAGAATAAAGAAGGAAATAGCAAGAGACAAGAGAGGATCTAGGATATACCAATCAGTAAATCGGAGGACAATGGCAATCAGGATGACGGCCAACCAACCCAAGGTATCTTCCAAAAAATGCAGGCTGATAATGGATTCATTCTTGGTTTGCCCCTTGCGAATGACCAGACTTGCTAAGACATTCACACTGATGGCAATGATTCCAAGCCAGAGGATGCCCTCATCATTGACAGGTTGTGGGTGAAAGAGTTTGACCATATTTTCCAAAATCACCATGCCAGACCCTGTCATCAGAATCACAGCGGTTACCATGGCACCTAAGAGGCTAAAACGCTTGTAGCCTAGGGTATAGTGACTGTCCTCCTCCCGATTGGAAATACTCTCTAAAAAAGCCGAAACGCCAATGGCGATTGCATCTCCAAAGTCATGGACCGAATCAGCGAGAACTGCACTAGAACCAAAAATCCCACCCGCAATAAACTCAATAATGGCAAAGCTTAGATTTAATAAAAAAGCCAACCAAACCGCACATTTTGTCTTCATTATATTACTTCCTTTGTTATAATAGATTCATGAACATCATGTTCATTATCTATTATCCAATACTATCAACAGAAAGGATAGGGGCAAACCGTTCACTGTGTACGTTACTGAACAGTTTGTTCATAGTGTCCATATGACAACACAGGATCGTCGCATTACCAAGACTAGAAAAGCCATCTATCAAGCTTTCTTGCACTTACTTAACCAAAAAGATTATGAGGCCATCACCGTTCAGGAGATTATTGACTTGGCTGATGTGGGGCGTTCGACCTTTTACAGCCATTATGAGAGCAAAGAGTTACTACTGGATGAGCTCTGCCAAAAGCTCTTTCACCATTTGTTTGAGCGTGCTCAACATCTCTCTCCACAAGACTACCTGGCCCATATCTTTCAACATTTTAAGAAAAATAAAGACCATGTGACCAGCCTCTTGCTTTCAAAAAACGATTATTTTATCCGGCAACTGCGAAAAGAGCTGGAACATGACGTCTATCCAATGGTAGCTGACGAACTGATTCAATCACACGCCAACATCCCCCACTCCTATCTCAAACACCTGGTCGTCAGCCACTTCATTGAAACTCTCAGCTGGTGGCTAAAAAAGGGTAAGTCCTACACCGAGCAAGAAGTCATCCAGTTTTATTTGGAGATACTGAAAGTTGGTTCAAACTAGAAAGAAGTTTTTTTAATGACCCTCACTCAATTTTATTTTCTCTTTCCAGCCTTATTCATGCTTCACGAACTTGAGGAAATCATATGGATGCCCTCCTTTGTCAAAAAA
>DBFVHV010000149.1:0-2675 GCA_048524165.1 Streptococcus sp. | reverse complement strand
TGATATATGGTTGGAAATATGCTTTTTCTGATCCTCTTGACAAGCAAAAAGAGAACCAAAACGGTTCTCCTTTAATTGCATTAATATTTCAAATAACGGCGCATGGCCATACGTGACCCAATCGAACCGATAATAATACCGACTGCGAAGAGGGTGCCAATGACTGCATAGACAAACCAGTCTGCATCATACATAGAAATACCACCTTTAACAAAATCAGGGTTTAAGGTTGAGTAAACCATGTGATACAAAACATAAATAAGGCCAGAAGGAATGATGGCACCAAGTGCTCCAATCCAAGCTCCCTCCATCAAGTAAGGACGCCGAATGTATGAGTTTTTCGCACCTACCAAACGCATGATTTGAATTTCAGTCGCACGTGACATAATGGTAATACGGATGGTATTTGAAATCAATAGGACAGCTACAATAGTTAAGAGAGCTGTAGCAATGATTCCCCAAAATTGAACACGTTTCATAGTAGCCATCAAAATTTCGGTATCTGATCCACCAAAGTTAGCATTATCAACGCCCTGAATAGCTTTTGCTTCCTTGGCAACACGACTAACGTCATCTGGTGATTTAGTTTGAACGATGTAAACATCTGACAGAGGGTTGGCATCGCCAGTAGCAGTCTCGAAACTTGACCCCATTGTTTCAATGAGTTGTTTCTTTTGTTCTTCTTTGCTAGAGAAAGTAACCTTATCTACACCTTTGATTTTAGTCAAAGCATTATAAATTTTATGGTAGTCCTTATTGGCAACGATTTGTCCAGAAAGTTCCTTGACTGTTTCTGAAGCATCTGTTGAATCGGGATCCAAGTAAACATTGACCTGAATATTCTTTTCAATATCTGAGGCCAATTTTTGCGTGTTAAGAATAACAGAACCAAATACACCTAAAAGCGAAAGGACAATCATAACCGAAAATACTGCCGTAAGTGTCGACAATAAATTACGTTTGAGGTTCTTAATAGATTCTCCTAAGTGACGGAAAAAGCGTCTAATCATGGTAACCGTACTCTCCTTCCTCTTCATCACGAACAATACGTCCTTCTTCAATCGCTACGACACGATGACGAAGGTTATTAACGATAGTTGAGTTATGGGTTGCCATTATAATGGTAGTCCCTTGCAAGTTAATACGTTCAAGGACCTGCATAATTTCCCAAGAAATCTCTGGGTCCAAGTTCCCTGTTGGTTCATCTGCAATCAAAACTTTGGGATTATTAACAATGGCACGCGCAATAGCGACACGTTGTTGCTCACCACCAGACAATTGATTTGGGAATGAACGCATCTTGTGTTTGAGACCAACCAACTCGAGGACTTCTGTCACACGTTTCTTGATATGACGAGGTTTCTCACCAATAACTTCCATGGCATAGGCAACATTTTCAAAAGCTGTTTTCTTTGGAAGAAGTTTATAATCCTGGAAAACAACTCCAATAGAACGTCGCAAGAGTGGTACATCTTTCTTACGAAGACGAGTTAAATCAAACTCCCCAATCTTCATAGAACCACTCGTCAATTTTTCTTCTTGGTAGAACAAGCGAATTAGACTTGATTTACCTGCACCAGAAGGACCGACCAAGTAAACAAACTCCCCTGAGTTGACAGATAAATCAATATGTCTGAGGGCTGTTGTTGACTTATCATACTTCTTAGTAACGTCTTTTAATTCAATAAGAGCCATAATATCAGTATTCAACTACTAAAATAGCTGAAAGTCTTCCTTTCATTGAGATAGAGTATCTTAATACTTTAAAACAGTATATCCTTACTATTCTTCCATACGCCACTTGAGGTAGGCATCGATGAAACCTTCAATATCCCCATCCATTACTTTATCAACCTGGGCAACTTCATAGCCTGTACGGTGATCTTTAACCATGGTATATGGAGTGAAAACATATGAGCGAATTTGGCTTCCCCAAGTGATTTCTTTCTTATCACCTTTCAAGGCATTCACTTCTTCTGCTTTCTTTTCTTGCTCCATTTGATAGAGCTTAGCTTGAAGCATCTTCATAGCACGGTCACGGTTTCCGTATTGTGTACGGTCAACCGTAGAAGCTACAACAATACCTGTTGGAATGTGAGTCAAACGCACACCGGTAGAGACCTTATTGACGTTCTGACCACCTGCACCACCTGAGCGGAAAGTATCCATCTTGATATCATCATCGCGGATTTCAACTTCAATGGTATCATCCAATTCAGGCATGACTTCCACTGATGTAAATGAAGTGTGACGACGCTTAGCAGAATCAAATGGTGAGATACGAACCAAACGGTGGACACCCATTTCTGACTTGAGGAATCCATATGCATTAGGTCCCTCAAAAGCAAGGGTTACAGATTTAATTCCAGCCTCATCACCAGCCTGATAATCCAAAGTTTCAACCTTGAACCCTTTGGCATTTCCATAACGCTGGTACATACGGAGTAACATATCAGCCCAGTCCTGAGCTTCAGTTCCACCAGACCCTGGATGAATTTCAAGAATGGCATTGTTATGGTCATATGGTTCAGACAGGAGCAACGTCATCTCGTAACTTGTCATAATCTTATCAAGTTTTTCGAGCGTTTCTTCGAGTTCCTCTTGAACGCTATCATCTTCCTCCAACATTTCCAAATAAAGCTCTGTCTCGTCAGAGAGCTCTTTCATGTTGTTAA
>DBFVHV010000148.1:0-2943 GCA_048524165.1 Streptococcus sp. | reverse complement strand
TGACTTCGTATTCATTTTCTACATAATCAAGGAACTTCATGGTTTCATCGCCTAGAAAAAGTTTTTGTTTGATATTCTCAGCACGTGCAGCCAAGGTCTCTTTCTTTTTCTTAGTCGAAATTTTTTTCATGACGTTACGATAGAAATATGGTTCACCATCAGGTCCCTCGACCTCCTCAGTTAAATACTTATAGAGACTGGATAGAGCTGAAAGCGTACGGTTGATGGTTGTTTGAGAGACTCCCTGTTTCTTGGAATAGGTATTTAAAGATGGACGTTCACGTAGATAAAGGACAAATGACTCCATATCTTTTTTAGTTAGATTTTCCAAGGTTTTGATATCGATTGAGGCAATATCATCAGCATCTGAGATACCTGAGTCAATCAACCAGTCAAAAAAGCGTTTATATTCCTTGAGATATTCATATAAGGTTGTAAAAGAATACGGTACCGATAGTTTAGATTGATAATACTCCAAAACAAACCAAGGCATAAGAGATTTGTATTCTTCAATTTTTTCTAGTAAGAGTTCACGTTTCATTGGTTTTATTCTCCATAATTACTTAATAGAAGTATATCACACCCTTATACTTCTTTCAAGAAAATTACAGTTTTTCGGAAAGATGTTATGGGGTATTTTTCTCTTATAGACTTTCTAGGTTTTCTGGCCTATTCTATAAAATGACTCACTTAATCAATCATAAAAGAACTTAATATCTAAAACAATCTAACACTTACTAATCATCTACAATAATTTACGCATTAAAAAACAACCTGGAGTTTGAGTTCGCCAGATTGTTTCAAACAATGATTAAGCTACGATAGCTTTTGCAACCTCCTCAGTTGTCATGCGTGAGAAATAATGCGTTGTGTCAATGGTTTTGAGCTTAGCCAAGACATCTTGGTACTCGTAAGGTACACCGACCAAGAGTTCTTCAATATCAGATACATCTCCAATACCAAAGAAATCTCCGTAAATCTTAACAGATTTGATAATTGAATTCTCAACATTGGCATAGGTTGAAATCTTACCAGCTGGGTAACGTACGTTACGTTCTACTGTGTATTCTGGTGATTGACCGTATGTCCAGTCCCATGTATTGAATTGTTTCTCATAAGACTCTTGGATCTTAGCCAATTCATCTTCAGAAAGGACGTATTCTGTCATTTCTGGGTAGAATTCTTTCATTTTTTCCAAGATTTTATCTGAGAATTCATTTACGGTAATCTTTTCTGGTAATTCGTCTACAATATTTGTCACACGAGCACGTACAGACTTAACGCCTTTAGATTCAATTTTGTCTTTGCTGACTTTAAGGGCTTGGCCAAGAACGGACATATCAACGTCAAAGAGCAAGCAACCATGGTGCATCATACGACCTTTATAGTAGGCTTGGGCATTTCCACAGAACTTTTTGCCATCAATTTCAAGGTCGTTACGGCCAGTAAATTCAGCCTTAACACCCAAATCAGCAAGTGTTGCGATTACTGGTTGAGAGAAAGTCTTAAAGTCAAATGCACCTTCATCTGCCTTATTAGAGATGATAGTATAGTTGAGGTTGTTCAAATCGTGATAAACAGCGCCACCACCAGATAAACGACGAACGACCTTAATATCATGAGCATCTGTATATTCTTTGTTAATCTCTTGAATGGTATTTTGGTGTTTACCAACAATGATAGCTGGACGGTTAATCCAGAGAATGAACAACTCATCTTCGTTTACCAATTCACGAAAGGCATAGGCTTCCAAAGCAATATTATAGGCAGGATCATTTGATGTGTTTACGATATATTTCATGAGGTCTCCTCTTGTAATGTGATACTTATATTATAATAGAAAACGGTGACAAAGTACACGAAGATGGCTTGAGACCAATTATTTTCATGATATAATAGTAAAAAAACAGGGGAGTTATGGATGGAAATAAAATTTTGTAGGTATTGTAAAAGGCTGAAAATCATATTAGCACTTCTTCTTATAGCATGTATAGGTCTTCTTCTTTTTAACGGTTACAATAGAGCTTATAAACCTTACCTCTATGATAAGAAAAATTACTATTACAAGGCTTATTATTATAAGGTCAAGAAGATAAAACCTCAAAAGAAAATTGTCAAAGATATAGAGATTGAAGTTCTACACTTTGGAAATGACGATTTCCCTGATAATCTCTCTACATATAAGGTCAGCCATTATATTGACAAAGGAATTGATCCGCGAAGACTTTTTTTGCATATCACTTTTACAGATAATACCAATATGACTTTACCATTTGGCCAGGTGACTTCCACTGAAAACTATTCTGAACGTTATGAAAACTATTTCGATCATAAAGTTTTTGAAGTTGGTCCAGGCTTTGATAAAGAATGGTTTTCTAATGCAGAGAATTACAGACAAATGATTCAGCGTTTCCCTGGATTACATGATAAAACAATGGATACCGACTTCGAATTATATCTAAGAGATTTTCTCTTTTTGATAGTTCCTGGCGATAGCCTATATCAAACTGGTGCTGTCAAAGATGGTGTAAGTGAATACAACTTTCAGTTGAAAAATCCTAAATCAGGAAAAATGCAACGTTATATTATCTATGGAAATGAAGGCGACATTCCAATATGGGATTGGCAGGCTCCCTTTGTTACATTTGATAAGCATGATGCTAACAAAGAAAGAATTCAGGACTTCTTCTATGACTACGATATTAGAGAGTATGGTAATCATTGGGATGGAAGATATAATATAACATTTCCTCACTTAAATTCTTTTAGAGGAGATGGCTATAATTTTTATAAGATGGTCTTTTACTCAGATGAATTTACAAATTTTCCACTTAGTCTTGATTTAACAGGCAAGAGCGAGAATTTTAAGATTACTATAACGGATTATTACCTAGAAGAAGAATCTAGGACAACAAAAGACGAAATCCATTATCTAAAATACTC
>DBFVHV010000147.1:0-2360 GCA_048524165.1 Streptococcus sp. | reverse complement strand
GATACGTTCCTCAATTTTAACTTGAATCAAGTCAGCAGCAGATGCTAAGTCGTAACTCATCATATCTGTCGTATAGGTCTTATCACTAAAGCCTTGTTGACTCATATAGTTGAGGTAGTTGACCTGTGTCACCTTGTCTGGCCACCAAGTCATCAAAAGGGGACGATAATCTTTCTCAGTTGAAGGTGTCCAATTTTTTCCATCCTTCAATATCTGTTTTGGACGGTACCAACTATTAGCTGTCAAGAAATTGTCCAAGTGTTCGAAACTCTTGCTTGATGTGTCGTAGGCTTGGTTGTAAACCGCATTGATAGAGTTATTTGGAATGGCATCGGCACGATACAAAGGTTTACTTTGATCTACCATAGCCCCAGTCTCATCGAAATAATAAAGACGCCCATCAAGTTCAATGGCTGCGTTCTTTTTCACAACGCCATTTTCAACATAATACTGCTTGCCATCGATAGTCTTCAAATTCGAAGCTACTGGTTTGTAGTCAAGACTTGGCTGATTTGGTTGGACCGGCTTGTTAGGTTGAGACGGTTGACTTGGTTGAACAGGTTTGTTGGGTTGATTTGGCTGCGTTACAATGGTCACATTGGGTATTGTGCCATTTGGACTTGTCACCGTCACGTTTGGTTTAGGCGTGTTTGGCCCTGTGATAATGGTTACATTTGGTGTCGTACCGCTGGCCGTAATCGTGATGTTCGTATTGCGGTTGGCATTGATACGAATAGTGCTATCAGCAGCGCGTGTGGCGATTGATGGCGCTGCATTGGTCAATACTCTAGGAGTGGCTTGAGCACTTGTTTGCACACTTTCAGTCTCAATTCTTTGGCTGGTTTGAACCTCAGTCTTTTTCTGATTTTGACTGTTTGCATTAGCTGTTGCATGCGATGTTGCTACACGACGCCCACCACTGCGAGTGGCTTTGTGGCTAGGAGTAACTGAAGATTCCGATTGTCCTACCTGATTACTCGGCGTTTCTGACTGTGATCTTTCTTGAACAGTTGCCTGATCTTGTGAGGCCTGTCCAGCGGTCTGTGTTTCTTGGGTGCTAGCTTGAGTTTGTGAAGAAACTGACACTTCCTGACTGGCAACTTGACTAGTTTGTGCTTGAGCAGTTGTCTCTTGGCTAACCGCACTTGCTACCACCTGAGAGCTTGTTTCGTGACTTACGCTGGCTGTTGCTACTGCTGACACACTTGCTTGGGCACTAGCTTGCTCAGTAACAGTTGTTGTCGTCACTAGACTGGCAGTACCATCCTCACTCAGTTGCTGCAGGCCATCACCATTTGGCGTACTTGTCTCATCGGCCTCTACTTTTCCTTGAGCTAGGAGACTTCCACCTGCCAAGGCAACCATTGAGAGGGTGGTCACCCCGATAGTCACCCAGCTTTTCTTAACCTTGTGTAGTTTAAAACGTACCTTATTTTCCATCTATATCAATCATCCTTTTTCTGTTGTTGTCTCTACTCTATGATATATTCAGACAAATTACAAATAGAAAAAATCATCTTCTTTTCATAAATCTCTGCCACGCGCTCAGTTTTATTAACTTTGATTACTAAAAATGAGACCTCACACCGCATGTAAGGTCCTAAATAGAAAGTTTTCGATTTCTAAACACCTTCAAATGCTTATCCTTAAAGGCTTTTGAACATTAAAGTAAGCTTCAATTAACCTTAAGAGATAGCAAAACTATGAGAGAAGTAACCCCTAAAAAGATAATTCTGAAAAGAAAATTTTAGATAGAAAGACTACTTTTTTTCATTCGACTAAGACCATGTTTTGTCTATGAGGAGCCAAAAATTAAAAATATAAATGATTTACACAGGTGAATTCTTATTTGACTAACGAAACTAAATATAGAATCTTTTATGTCACTTCTTTAACATTTTTGATAATTCTATTAGTTTCTATTGTTTATTCTTAAAAAAGGATTATAATGAAACTAGGTGGACGTGTAAGCGTTTTAATTTTGCTTCAAAGGACACTTGGGGATTATCTAAAAGATAGGCATTAGTTGCCTAATGCCTAAATAAGAATCATAGTAGGATGACCATTCCTGAGTCACTTTGAACCATCAAACTAGGGCTCATTTCTAAAAATACAGCATCATTTCAAACTAGAGCTCTAGAGGGACGCCTCATACTAGTAAGCTCTAGTTTTTTGTGTCTTAGAAACCCAAAATAAACGAGATTTTCCCTGCCTAGAAAGGAGGAAAATTCCGAACGGCTCTCGTTTTTCTAGAATCATTTCGTTAGGACTCATGTTTGCCTTGAACAGTCTCACAATACCGAAATTGAGGAGACTTGGAGAAATAAGGATTGTCATTAAGAAAATTGCCCCACATCGTT
>DBFVHV010000146.1:0-1829 GCA_048524165.1 Streptococcus sp. | reverse complement strand
AACCCAATCCTTTTCCTATGTCAATCTATGAAAACGTGGTTTATGGCCTTCGTATCAATGGTATCAAAGATAAGGCGGTTCTTGACAAAGCAGTAGAGGAATCTCTAAAAGGAGCTTCAATCTGGGAGGAGGTAAAAGACCGACTTCATGACTCAGCACTTGGACTTTCAGGTGGTCAACAACAAAGGGTCTGTATCGCAAGGGTTCTTGCAACATCCCCAAAAGTTATCCTACTTGATGAACCAACATCGGCTTTGGACCCTATCTCTGCAGGTAAAATCGAAGAAACCCTCTACAGCCTAAAAGACCAGTACACTTTGTTGCTCGTTACTCGTTCTATGCAACAGGCAAGCCGTATATCACAACGAACAGCCTTTTTCCTCGATGGAGAACTTATTGAGTATTCATCGACTAAAGACATGTTCCTAAATCCAAAACATAAAGAAACAGAAGATTATATTACCGGTAAATTCGGTTAAGAAAGGTCAGATTACTAAAAAATTATGATGTTACGAACGCCCTTTGAAGAAGAATTAGAAAAGCTCCACAACCAATTTTATGCCATGGGTACTGAAGTTGCCGCACAGCTCAAAAAAGCCGTTCGTGCCTTCATCAGCCATGACCGTGAATTGGCTAAAGAAGTTATTGAAAATGATGAGATTGTCAATAACTACGAAACCAAACTTGAGAAAAAATCACTTGAAATTATTGCCCTCCAGCAACCTGTATCAAGTGATTTACGTACTGTAATCACTGCATTAAAAGCATCTAGTGATGTCGAGCGTATGGGGGACCATGCGGTTGCCATTGCTAAAGCGACCATCCGTATTAAGGGTGAAAGCAGAATGACTGATATTGAAGCTGAAATCAAGAAAATGGGAAAAGCAGTCCGCCACATGGTCGAAGAAGCTCTCGAGGTTTACTTGAATGCTGACGAAAAACGTGCTTATGAAATCGCAGCTTCAGATGAAATTATTGACAACTTTTTCCGTGATATCCAAGCTATGACAGTAGAAGGTGTCCGCAAAAATCCAGATGCAGCATTTGCTGCCAAAGAGTATTTCCAAGTACTCATGTACCTAGAACGTATTGGTGATTATGCCCGTAATCTTTGTGAGTGGGTCGTCTACCTCAAGTCTGGGAAAATCATTGAATTATAGGCAAAGATTACAATCTATGTTATAATGAGTCTGTATTGAATAATTCAGGCTCTTTTCTTTTGTAAAAGTACCTGATATCGAAACATATGTCAGTCTGTTTCGATACGAAAAGTTAGATTAGGAGTATTTACATATGACAACATCTGTTGCTCGTTTTATCGAAAGTTTCATCCCTGAAAATTACAATCTTTTCTTGGACATTAATCGTTCTGAAAAGACCTTTACAGGGAATGTTGCCATTACAGGTGAAGCCCTTGATAATCACATCTCCCTTCACCAAAAAGACCTTACCATTAATTCAGTTCTCTTGGATAATGAATCCTTGAACTTCCAAATGGACGATGCTAATGAGGCTTTCCATATTGAACTTCCAGAAACTGGGGTTCTAACAATTTTCATTGAGTTTTCTGGTCGCATCACAGATAATATGACTGGTATTTATCCATCATATTACACTTACAATGGCGAAAAGAAGGAGATTATTTCAACACAGTTTGAGTCTCATTTCGCCCGTGAAGCCTTCCCCTCTGTCGATGAGCCAGAGGCAAAAGCGACTTTTGATCTCTCATTGAAATTTGACGCTGAAGAAGGCGATACGGCCTTGTCAAACATGCCAGAAATCAATAGCCATTTGCGTGAAGAAACTGGAGTTTGGACATTCGAGACAAC
>DBFVHV010000145.1:0-9970 GCA_048524165.1 Streptococcus sp. | reverse complement strand
TGAGAACAATAAGTTTTAAATGATAAAACATTTATCTATAACTCATTAGGTCTCTCTTTACATTATCTATTGTACCAAAAAAAATCAGAGAAAATTTACATATTTTTAAAATATGTAAGAAAAAATCATGAACAGTCATTTTCTGATCTTGAATGGTAATTTTGTGATAACCAATCGGAGAGATTCCTGATTTAGTCTGATAAAAAGTATGAGTAGAACCTATAGCGATAGAAAAAACGTCTAGCTACTGTTGCTAGACGTTCTTTTTTTAGGAGAGATCTGGAAATCTAGGAATGGGGGAAAAGTGTTTGGGGAAGATAGGTATAAATGTTAAGAAGGGTTCCTAGACTATGTTTATTCCGTATATGAGAATAATGAGTAAAACCAACAAAGTTAAGTTTTGAACTCATCCGGTCTCTCTTTACATTCTCTATTTTACCAAAAAAATTTGAAGAAAACTTACAGATTGTTATAAAATATAAGAAAAAATCATGAACAGTCATTTTCTAATCTTGAATGGTCATCTCATCCTAATAAAAAAAAGTAGAACCTGATAGTTCTACTTAGAAATGACAGTGATGTCTGCTTTTAGACAATCTTACTATAGAGCTTCTTAACATTGTTAATGTCAACAGGTTGGATACTTGTCTTTCCACCTTTAGGTTCCATGACAGATGCAACAGCGCTGTTATGCTCAAGTCCAATAGAATGTCCAAGTTCGTGTTGTGCAGTGTTAAGGAGTTTTCCACCATTCTTTTGATAATAATTGTTTTGAAGATGGAAAGTGTTCAAGTAAACGGTAGCATTACTATATTGCTTCGTTGGGAGGTAATAAGTAGAGTAGGTAATTCCAAGCGGAGCTGCCACATTCCCTTCGTAACGTTCATCAGCGATAATGTTGGCTTTCTGTCTATCGTTAGTGAGCAAGAAATTAAAGGCACCAGTATTGTTCCAAGAAGTAATGGCCTGTTTATAGGCGTTCACGATTTCAGGTTTTTTTGCATTGATGAAAACTGTGGCTTCCTTACTAGACCAGTGCGGGGTGTCATAGTTCTCCTTAACAAGTACATTATTCTTTTGCCATACTTGAGCAACGCGATCGACTGGTTTAGCAGCTTGGTTAGGTGTTGCTCCAGGAGATGTAGGTTTAATGACTGTTGTCGTTGGTTTCTTTGGTTGAGAGGTAGGTGTCGTAGGTTTGTTAACGGCTGGGGTAGTTTTTTTAGGCTGATTAACAGTAGGGCTAGTTTGCTTAGGTTTTGGTGTAGCCGTTGTCGTAGGTTTTGTTGAAGTTGTCAGTGGTTTTGGAAAATAAGTAGACAGAATTTTGTGAACATTGCCGTTATTGATTTCTGTTGAAACCCATGTAGTACCATCTTTTGACCAGTTCTGAGCTTGAGCGACAGTCTCGGTCTTCGCTGCGGTTTGAGTTTCTACAGCCTTAGTATTATTATCTGTATTTGTTGGAATTCTAGTCTCATAGGTTTTGCTGCCTGCCTTACTATCGACAGTACTACTAGCTGTTTGACTATATTGTTGTAGTTCCTCCAAAGTTGCAGTATTTGAGGAAGCTTGTACATACCCATTTTCATGTGTATGAAGGTCATCTACCGAGGTATGTGAAATAGTAGTCACAGTAGTAGGCGTTTCAGGGCTGGTATCTGTTTGAGCAGGAGTGTTAGGATTTGTACCTGTTTCAAGTTCAGCGAAAGTCAGAGCCTGATTGGGGTCTGAGACATAAGTTTGATCCGCAGAGACACGCTGAGGATTTCCCACAAGAAATGCACTAACTATACCGATAGTTGCAAAGGTCAACAAGGTCTTTGAGTAATTTCCTTGTTTTTTAAAAGAACATAACATAACTCTCTCCTTTTTATTATAAAACAAAAACAGTTCTCATCTTAACACATAAAAATGAATATAAAATGACAATAATGTAACGATTCTTATATAAATAGGATTAGAGCAGTAATACAAGACATTGGACTGAAAAAAAAGAATATTATCCGATTAATTATGATAAAATACCAGGTAGGTATATTAAAGTATATTAGAAAGAAAGAGGGAAATAAGATGCTTTCTATTATCATCCTTGAAGATGATGCCTTACAGCGTCACCGTGTAGGACGTTTGTTAGACGAAGCCGTTGAGGAATCAAAGGCTGTTGTTAATGATATCACATTTTACGAGCATGGTCAGGAATTGTTAGATGCCGATAGGGGTTCTGGTAAATCGATGGTATATCTTTTGGATATAGATCTCAAAAATCAGACCAAGCAGGGACTAGATATTGGTCTTGAGATTCGAAAAGCAGACTTGAAGGCTCAGATTGCCTTTGTAACAGCCTATTCAGAGTTCATGCCCTTGACTTTTCGTTACAAGATTCAAGCTCTTGACTTTGTGGATAAATCTATGGAAGATGTTGATCTTAAGAGGGCCTTAGTAGAACTTCTTGATTTTGCACAATCACAGGTTGAACAAGAAACCAAGGCTCAGAGTCTAACCGTTAAAACGGATAAAAATGATGTCAATATTCCTTATGATGACATTTTATACATTGAGACGGCTCCAGTACCACATAAGTTGATTGCCCATACCAAGACAAACGTGGTGGAGTTCTATGGGAAAATTGCAGAGGTAGCAAAATTAGATGCTATTTTCTACCAAACGCATCGTTCTTTCGTAGTTAATGTTAGCAATGTGACAAGTGTTGATCGTACGGCTAATATGGTGTTTTTTGAGGGTAACGAGTCTTGCCTCCTATCTCGAACACGTAAAAAAGAACTTTTAGAACGATTGAAAAATCGTTAAAGCATCTAGTTCCTCCCTCCTTCTCTAATAGTAAATGAAATTTTTCTGAAAGTCGAAATAATTATTCAATTTTATCTCATCTACTATTAGGAATTGTGATAGAATAGTACTATGGCTTTTGCCGTGTATTTAGAGATGACTAGAAGGAGGTGGCTAACCATTAAATGATGCTCAATTTGCAAATTGCATTAGAATTTCTTTTGCATTTCATGGTCATACAGTGGATTTACGAGAAGACTAGCTTGGTTAAAGTTCCACGTATGGTTCTCCCTCTAGCATTCTTAGTTGAAGGTATCGGAGGGATACTGGGGATGTCTTATAATGTCGGATTATCCTTTATGACACCCTTCTATCTTCTTTTCTATGCCTATTTCTATGGCAAGGAGAGAACAACCAATATGTTGGCTTTTTATGCCTTCTATCCTCTAGTACTCTATTTGTTGATTTTTAATGGTTATGCCTACTTCCTGATGCCAGGATTCGGCATCACATCGGATTTTCTAAACAGAAGTTATCTTTATTTCATTTTCTTTGACCTTTTAATTATTCCAACATTTGTCGCTCTGTCCAAGCTCCTTAACATTGATTTTAAATATTTGAGGGTCTTAGAGCGAGATCGTAAATTTGGTCGGATTATGTTTGTCACTAACTTTATCTTGATTAGTTATGTGATTTTGAACTATTCTGTCGTCGTAGCCTCGCGATTCTTTGCCTTGTATTATGCTGGACATGTGATAACCTTAGTGGGGTTTGTAGCTATTCTTTATGCTGTTTACAAGGTCAATAAATATGCAGATGAATTCTTTGAAAATGAGCGTAGAAAAGAAAATCGTCGCCATTTGGATGACTTAGAGAAATACTCCGAGCAAGTCGAAAGTCTCTATGAAACGCTACGTAGCTTCCGTCATGATTACACTAATGTTATGATTTCGCTCAATGAAGCTATCCAGATGAAAGACATCGACCAAATCAAGGTGATTTATGATAGTGTTTTAAAAGATTCTGCAGCAGACCTAAAGCAGCAAAAGTTTGATTTGGCAAAATTAACACGTGTTACCAATATGCCACTTAAGAGTCTTTTGTCATCTAAAGTGGCCGAAGCTTTTGATAAGGGAATCCAATGTCATGTTGAGGTTGAGGAGGGTGTCTTCTTCACAGACATGCGTGCACTCGACTTGATTACGATTATATCAATCCTTTGTGATAATGCTATTGAGGCTACTGTTTTTGCAGATAAACCGAAACTATCTATAGCCATCTTTAAGATGGAAAATCAATCAGTCATTGTTGTTGAAAATTCAACTAAGGAAGAGTCTATTGATATAACTCCTCTGAAACAGCGAGGATTTTCAACTAAGGGAACTGGTCGTGGCTTGGGCTTGGCAAATATCGAGGAAATTCTCTTTAGATATGATAATGTCACGCTAGAAACGGAGTCAATGCAACACCGTTTTGTTCAATTATTATCAATTACACCAAAACAAGATTAGTGGGGATTAAATAAGAATTTTTAGAATTCTTGTTAATCCCTATTTTTATGTTAAAAAGTATGGTAGAATAGTGAAGTTAATCATGTGTTTTTTAATTCAGGGGGATTTATTATGTTGAAAGACGAATGGTTAGAATACTTCGAGGCGGTCAATGGCCGAAAACCAAGGCCTATAGACTTTAAAGAGGCTTTGGAGCGAGGAGAGTTTGTTCTCTCTGAAGGGCCAGAGGCTAGCCAAGAAGCTAATCAAACACCGTCTGATCAAGGAGAAGCATCAGCGAATCAACAGTTTGAAGAAGGAACCGCGACTGCCAGAGCACTAGCACAATCTCAAAAAGACCGTGAAGATGCGCAAGAGGCTATGGCTAATGCGGCTCAAGAAAAGCGGAAGGCTCTATCTCAAGAGACTGTTAGTCAAGTGAGAACCATTCAGTCGGGTCGTCAGGCTGAGGATATCCAAAAAGAAGAGGAACAACGTCAGCGCGTAGCAGAAGCCAAAGAGCGCTTGGCAAGTTATGCGCCAACTCGTCCGGAAACAGGGATTCGCTCTGCACCTACAAGTACTGAGGTTGATCAGTCTATTCCGGTTTTCAGTAACCAAGAACAGCACCTTGGCTTATCTGAGGATTTGACCAAACTTGATCAGAAGGAAAAAAAAGCCGCTAAGAAAATTGCACGTCAAGCAGCTCGCGATAAGAAAAAAGCTGAAAAACTGGCTGCAAAAGCTAAATCAAAAGAAGAACAGAAAGTTATTAAACTAGAAAAGAGAATGGAAGGTCAGGTTCGTCTCTTAGAAAGTGTTCAGAACGTTGATCAAAAATCACAAAAGGCTAAAGGCTGGGGCAAAGGTGCACTGATTTCTAGTTTAGTTGCTGTTGTTTTGATGTTGCTTGTAGGTGGAGTGTATGGTTTTTGGCGAAATGCCTCAGGTAACATTGAGGGTACTTGGGAATTAAAATCGTCTAAAGTTTTGGATGAAAATTCTGGTAAGTTAACCAATGCTCTAAAAGAACATGAAGATAATGATGAAGTCTATGTTTCCTTCCTTAAGGTTGACCAATCCAATAATTTACAGGCGCATTCTTACTTTTATACCAAAGGTAAGGAGGATCAACCTACCTTCACAGCCTCAGATTATTTGAAGGAGTATCAGGTTGTTGATCAGTGGAACAAGTCTATCACCTATACAAAGGAAGTTTCGGAATTTAAGCGTGAGTTGACAAAGGTAGTCTCACAACTCTATCCAAATGCGGATAAGAATTTAGTAGACTACTATATCTCAGATAATGTAGATAACTATCGTCTCTACCGCAAAGGGAAACGTACCAAGTCTTATACTGTTAATAAAAATACCTTGATTGTTTCTACCTACAATGAAGATGGTAAATTGACTAGCCGTGATACTTATGAAAAAGCTTCTAAAGCGACAGCTAAGGGCTTAGAAGCCGAGTATGCTGAAGCAAAGGTGGCATATGAAAAAAATCATAAGAGTGCAACCAAGAAATAGTCCTATAAGGAAGTTAGAGCTTGTCTCTAGCTTTTTTTGTAGAAAATTTAGATCTGTCAAGTTTTTTTCTTGACACATAAAAATGATATGGTATACTAGTTAAGGTCGAGAGGCAGTAAGTGCCTCCACCACAATAAAAAACTAAAGAAAAGAGAAATTAAAAATGGCAGTAAAAATCCGTTTGACTCGTATGGGTTCTAAGAAAAAACCTTTCTACCGTATTAACGTTGCAGACTCACGTGCTCCACGTGATGGACGTTTCATCGAAACAGTTGGTACTTACAACCCACTCGTTGAAGAAAACCAAGTAACACTTAAAGAAGAACGTGTTCTTGAGTGGTTGTCTAAAGGTGCACAACCTTCAGATACAGTTCGTAACATCCTTTCAAAAGAAGGCGTTATGAAAAAATTCCACGAATCAAAATTCTCAAAATAATTTTTTAGCCTATGGATACCATTGAAAATCTTATTATCGCTATCGTTAAACCCCTAATTGCTTCACCAGATCAGTTGACCATCAAGATTATTGACGGTCCTGAGTTTTTGGAGTACCATCTTGATCTTGCCCCAGCCGATATTGGGCGTGTTATCGGGAAAAAAGGACGTACTATTACGGCGATAAGAGCGATTGTCTATTCGGTACCTACTCAAGGTAAAAAAGTTCGTCTTGTTATTGACGAAAAAGAGAAAGCTTAAGAGGTGACCCAAGGGTTGCCTTTTTTGTATATTTTGGTTATAGCTTGAAGTCTTTGGTATAATAAGAGGGTTAAAGTGGTATTAGGCTCATAGAAAAACTAGGTAAACTAGTTTAATGGTTAGTTTAATGGCTAAGTCAAAGCATTAGCCTAAAAAGGAGCAATTATGATTTATCAAGAAGCATTGGATTGGATTCATGGTCAATTAAAATTTGGCATTAAGCCTGGCTTGGAGCGTATGGCTTGGATGCTTAAAGAACTAGGAAATCCACAGGACAATCTTAAGGCTGTGCATATTGTGGGAACAAATGGTAAGGGGTCTACAGTCAATGCCTTGCAAATGATTTTTTCTCAAGCAGGTTATGAAGTTGGAACCTTTACCTCGCCTTACATTATTGATTTTAAGGAACGGATCTCTGTCAATGGTCAGATGATTTCAGAAGAAGATCTGTTTGGCTTGGTTGAACGTGTTAAGCCTGTGGTTGAACGTCTCCCAAAAGAGACAGAGCACGAAAATGCGACAGAGTTTGAGATTATCACAGTCTTGATGTTTCTCTACTTTGGGCAAGTCCATCCTGTTGACATTGCCTTTATTGAAGCTGGAATGGGTGGTCTTCACGATTCGACTAATCTTTTTAATCCTCTGGCAGTTATTTGCCCATCGATTGGTTTGGATCATCAGGCGGTCTTGGGGGATACTCATGCTGAAATTGCCGCAGAAAAGGCTGGTGTTTTAAAAAATGGAGCGCCTTTTATTTATGCGACTGACCGTACTGATGTTCGAGATGTTTTTGAACAGAAGGCGCGTGAAGAAGGTTCTAAGACCTATGAATTGGGTAAAGATTTCACTGCTGAAGGGTCTAGTCATTCCTTTGATTTTACTTACGAGGGACAAAGACTAGAAAATATATCATTGGCTATGGCTGGACAACATCAGGTGGCAAATGCTAGTTTAGCTATCATGGCTAGTCTTTTGCTTCAAAAGGATTATCCTAAAGTAACTTCTGGTCTCATTAAGGCTGCATTAGCTCATGCTAGTTGGCTAGGTCGAACAGAGTTCTTGATGCCTAATCTTATGATAGATGGTGCTCATAATAACGAAAGTGTTAAGGTCTTAATTGATTTGTTAAGGGCAGAGTATACGGATAAGGATATCGAATTGCTTTTTGCAGCTATTGATACCAAGCCTATTGATAGTATGTTGGCTCAGTTAGAGTCTGTCGGTGATTTGACAGTAACCAGCTTTGAATATCCAAATAGTGTAAAATTGGACAAGTACCCAGCTACCTACAAACAAGTGTCAGACTTCCAGACGTGGATTGAGGAACATGTGACAACAGATAAGGACAAACTATATGTGATTACGGGTTCTCTTTACTTTATTTCTCAGGTTCGAAAATGGATTTTAGAGCAGGCAAGTGGTGTTTAAGACTTGAAAGATAAGACTTAGGGGCGTATAATACCCCATATGTTTTAAAAGTAAGGAGAAAATAATGCTTCAACGTCTGAAAAACATTTTAATAGGTGAACCCTTGACCCAGGATAATAGTGGTGATGAACACTTATTATCTAAGGTTCAAGCATTAGCCATGTTGTCGAGTGATGCTCTATCATCTATCGCATACGGTCCTGAGCAAGTCGTATTGGTGTTGATGACTGTATCAAGCGCTGCTATTTGGTGGTCTATCCCGATTGGGGTTTTGGTTTTAGTCCTTTTGGCTAGCCTTACTATTTCTTACAGACAGGTAATTAAGGCCTATCCACAAGGTGGTGGTGCCTACATGGTAACTTCGGAAAATCTGTCACCTAAATTTGGTTTGATAGCTGGAGGTAGCCTCCTAGTCGACTATATGTTGACAGTTGCCGTTTCGGTTGCCTCAGGTGCAGATGCCATTACTTCAGCCATTCCTTTACTTCACCCCTATAATCTTGAAATCTCAATGATTTTGGTGCTTGTTTTGATGGTGATGAACCTCAGGGGAATGCGTGAGTCGGCAAAGTCTTTGATGATTCCTGTTTATCTCTTCATTGCCTCAACGATGTTCCTATTAGGATTTGGTTTCTTCCAGATTTTAATGGGGCATATGCCTTATGCGGCCACAGCGCATTTAGGTCAACCGATTACAGGTGTGTCAGTGATTCTTATTTTAAGGGCCTTTACTTCAGGTTCAGCTTCATTGACAGGGGTGGAAGCTATTTCTAATGCAGTGCCTTTCTTTAAGAAACCTAAGCCTAAAAACGCTGCATCAACCCTCTTTATCATGTCAAGTATTTTGGGAATTATGTTTGCCGGAATTACCTTCCTTAACTGGTGGACTGGTATTACCCCTCATTCAGGTGTAACGATTTTGGCGCAGATGGCTAGAGAAATCCTTGGCTATTCGTGGATTGGCAGTATCTTATTTTATATCTTTCAGTTCTCAACTGCCATGATTCTTGCAGTGGCAGCAAATACTGGTTTTTCAGCCTTTCCGATGTTGTCCTTTAACATGGCTAAGAATAAATACATGCCTCATATGTATCTTGAAAAAGGTGCACGTATGGGATACTCTAACGGTATCTTGACGCTGGCTATTGGGGCCATTACTCTCTTATTCATTTTCCGAGGAAATACAGAACGTTTGATTCCGCTTTATACAATAGGGGTGTTCATTCCTTTTGCACTTTCTCAAACAGGTATGGTTGTCCATTGGATTCGTGAATATGGCAAAGGTTTCTGGAAGCATTCGTTAGCTAATATTTTAGGTGCCTTAATTTGTTACGCTATTGTTCTCATTCTCTTCTTCTTCCGTTTAGGGGATATTTGGCCATTCTTCCCTATTATTGCTTTTTTGATGTGGATGTTCCTTAAGATTAAGAAACATTATAATGGGGTTGCCCAACAGTTGCGTATTGATGGTCCAGTCAAAGAACATCATTATCAAGGTAACATTGTCCTTATCTTGGTGGGAAATGTTACAAAGGCTAATATTGGTGCCATTTCTTATGCACGTTCTATTGGTGATAAGGTTATTGCTATGCACGTGTCTACTAAAGATACAGAGAATAAGGATAAGGAAATCGAACAAGAGTTTAAAAAATATTTCCCAGAAATCGAGATGGTTCATATCCAATCACCTTACAGCTCAATTACGCAGTCAACTATTCAATATGTAGACGAAGTGGCTACTCAGGCTGAAAAGGATAATGCGACTCTGACTGTTATGATTCCACAGTTTGTTCCGAAAAAATCATGGCAAACCATGCTTCACAACCAGATGAGTTTACGATTGAAATATTATCTCAAATGGCGTGAAAATATTGTCATTTCATCCTATTCTTACCACTTAAAAGACTAAATAAAGACAAGCGAAGACAGTCCTCATGTGACAGGGAGTCTTCGCTTTTTTTGGGCTAGAATTCGGCTAGACAATTTTATTTTTTGCAAGAAAAATCGAGAAAAATGAGTTATAATAGATAGTATTATAA
>DBFVHV010000144.1:0-1823 GCA_048524165.1 Streptococcus sp. | reverse complement strand
AATACGTTGTTTAGCCATTAGATTTCTACCTCTTCCAGGTCACGAACGATGTGAGTATTTTCAAAAATCGTTTTAGCATCTGCTGCCATCTTACCGATATCACGCCCCAAAAAACGTGCTGATACATGATTTAGAAGAAGGCGTTTAGCTGACGCATCCTTAGCTACTTGAGCTGCTTGCATGTTCGTTGAGTGACCATGGCTCTTGGCAATTTTTTCGTCACCCTTACCATAAGTAGACTCGTGGACCAAGACATCTGCCCCAAATCCAAGTCGAACACTGGCATTTGTCTTACGGGTATCCCCTAAGATAGTGATAACCTTACCTTTCTTAGGTGCGGAAATAAAGTCTTTGGCAATGATTTTCGTTCCATCTTCAAGAACCACATCTTGCCCATTCTTAATTTGTCCAAAAAGTGGACCAAATGGTACGCCTGCTGCCTTAAGAGCCTCAGCATCCAAGGTCCCTTCGAGATCCTTTTGAACCACACGGTAACCAAGACAAAAAATGGTGTGATCCAACTTGTCTGCATAAACAGCGAACTTGTCATTTTCCATAACCAAGCCTAGCTTATGCTCATCAATTTCCTTAAAATGCACATGATAAGGTAAGCGTGTCCCCGAGGTACGAAGGCTAGTCATGACGTATTGCTTAATACCAACTGGGCCATAAACTTCAAGGTCAGTTTGTTCTTCGCTAGATTGGAAGGAACGACTCGCCAAGAAACCTGGTAGACCGAAGATATGGTCCCCGTGCATATGTGTAATAAAGATTTTTTTCACTTTACGAGGTTTGATTGTTGTTTCTAAAATCTGACGTTGGGTTCCTTCCCCACAGTCAAACATCCAGACTTCGTTGATTTCATCGAGTAACTTCAAAACCAGACTCGATACATTACGAGCCTTGGATGGCTGTCCGGCGCCCGTCCCTAAAAATTGTAATTCCATGACTTTCTATACTTTCTATCTATCGTTTTTCTTATTTCTGGACAATATAAGCCAGGCATTCACGCTGAGCAAAGCCATAATAAACGGTTTGCCCTTTATATTGAGACAAAAGTTCCACTAATTCATCTTGATTGAAGCTAGCTAACTTAATGACATTCCCCTTCAGTTTAGTTACACGACTAAGTAACTGAGTCTCTGGTGTCAACTCTTCCAACACTTCTTCATCAAAGTCAACCTTGGCCATTTTAACTTGAGTCCCTTCAAGATAAACCTTATACTGTGGGAAAACTTGAGCAAGCTCAAACAAAATACTAGCCGTTGGAACCTCTAAATGCTCTGCAAAGACTAGGGCCACTTCATCGGCATTTTCATAGCAAAAACCATAAGATTTTCCTGACAGATTGAGGCGAATAAAGGGCTTGTGTTCATCAAAAGATGGTACTGGATTAAAGAGGTTCAATTCTTTCGAAAGCTCCAAATAGTAATCCGTTGCTGCTTCTGGAGACTGTTTCTGGTAAATCTCTGCAAAATAAGCATTAATAACACTTGGTGGTGGCGTAATAAAAGCCAGTTTTTGATTGTCTGAAAGGTCTGACAAAGTATTTTCCAGATATACCTTATCTAAACTTGTAAAACCACCATATTTTAAAGCTAAATCCATATAATCAGTCATAAAACTCTTCCAATTTCCATTTATTTTTCGGTGAAATATATCCTGTAATTTCTTCCACTTCTGTCTCAAAACTATAGCTATCTAGCAAGGCTAATTGACTCAACTGATAAAGTTTATAAGCTTGGTCCTGATGAACCTTAATACTAAAGGGTTCAAAAATCTGTTGAATTTCATCAATCAAGAGTCTTCGCAGAGCCTCACGA
>DBFVHV010000143.1:0-7973 GCA_048524165.1 Streptococcus sp. | reverse complement strand
ATTGCTGGAGGCGCAGATGAGTACGCAAGGAAGAGAGGACATCACTGAACATGATTGATCAATTTTTTTCATTCTTTCTATCAAATAAGAAAGCTATTGCAATAATCTTTATTATTATTTGTTTGGCTTTTATTTACCCTGGCGTATTTAAATTTTTGTATGTTGAAGGCAGAGATTTTGGCCGTAGTCTTGTCAACTCGATTTTATCTTAGTAAAGTGTGACACCTCTTAGGAGGTGTTTGTTTTTTTAAAATAAATCTACAAATGTAGACAAAAACTCTTGACACCTGTCTATGATAGCGTTAAAATAAATCTACAAACGTAAACGAATAACAAGATTCAGAAAGGAATTATCATGCTGACAATTTCATCTGCGGAATGGGAAGTCATGCGAGTGCTCTGGGCTAAGGGACAGGCGACTTCTTCAGAGATTATAGCGATTCTAGCTAAGAAGCTAGACTGGTCGGCTTCGACAGTTAAGACCTTGATTGGACGTTTGGCGGACAAGGGTTACCTAACCAGTCAGCGTCAAGGACGAGGGTTTATCTATCAAGCTAGCCTGGGTGAAGATGAAGCGAATTTTCAGGCTTTAGAGGCTGTTTTTGACAAGATTTGTTTGACCAAACATAGTGATTTATTGGGTCAACTCATCGCAAAGACACCAATGACGCAAGCTGATGTGGATAAGTTGCAGGCCTTGCTTCTAGCAAAAGCACCTGTGAATCAGGTGGTTTGTGACTGTGTGCCTGGCCAATGTGCTTGTGGGCATCATATGGAGGTGAATTAGGAAATGGTAAAAGAAACTTTTGTGGTTAATGGGATGACTTGTGCGTCCTGTGTGGCCAATGTTGAAAATGCTGTTAATAAGTTGGATGGTGTGGACAAGGCTGTGGTTAATCTAACCACGGAAAAAATGTCTGTGGATTATGCTGGGGATAAGGTTAGTCCAGAAGCTATTGAAAAAGCTGTGGCTGACGCTGGTTATGAAGCCCAAGTCTACAATCCAGATACAGCTAAAAGTCAGGAAGAACGTGAAGAAGACAAGATTCATAAGGTGCGTGAGCGCCTCATTTGGTCATCGGTCTTCACCATTCCTCTCTTTTATCTAGCTATGGGGCCAATGGTCGGTTTGCCTGTGCCAAACTTCTTGTCTCCTCACCATGCAGCCTTGACCTATGCCTTGGTGCTTTTGATTTTGACAGTGCCCGTCATGTGGTTGGGACGTTCTTTCTATAGTAATGGTTTTCGTACCTTGGCCAAGGGTCACCCAAATATGGATGCCTTGGTAGCCTTGGCAACATCGGCAGCCTTTCTTTATAGTCTCTATGGTACTTATCACATTTCTTTGGGGCATGCCCATCATGCCCACCAACTTTATTTTGAGTCGGTAGCTGTCATCTTGACCCTGATTACTCTAGGTAAGTATTTTGAAACCCTGTCTAAAGGTCGGACTTCAGATGCTATCAAGAAACTCATGCACTTGTCAGCCAAGGAAGCAACCGTCCTTCGGGATGGTAAGGAAGTCAAGCTTCCTGTGGATAAGGTTGTTCTTGGTGACCATATTGTGGTCAAACCTGGGGAAAAGATAGCCGTGGATGGTCAGGTGATTTCAGGTAGCTCTGCTATTGATGAGAGCATGCTAACAGGTGAGTCTCTTCCTATTGAAAAATCTGTTGGTAAACCAGTGTTTGCAGGTTCGATTAATGGTCAAGGTAGCTTGATTTATGAGGCTGAAAAGATTGGTAAGGACACCTTACTTTCCCAAATCATTAAATTGGTTGAAGACGCCCAACAAACCAAGGCCCCTATTGCCAAGATAGCCGATCAGGTGTCAGCGGTCTTTGTTCCCGTTGTCATGGCTATCGCCCTTGTATCTGGCCTCTTTTGGTACTTTATCATGGGAGAAACCTTTACTTTTGCCATGACAGTAGCAGTTAGCGTCTTGGTCATTGCTTGTCCATGTGCATTGGGACTTGCGACACCGACAGCTATCATGGTTGGGACAGGGCTTGGTGCTGAACACGGTATTCTCTACAAGCGTGGGGATGTGCTCGAGCTAGCTCACAAGGCTGACGTCCTCGTTTTCGACAAGACAGGAACCATTACTCAAGGGAAACCTCAGTTGGTTTCTAGCTATACCTATGGCAATAGTGGAGCAGCCTTGCAGCTTTTGGCATCCTTGGAAGCCAAGTCTGAACACCCCTTGGGTCAAGCAATTCTTGTGGCAGCAGAAAATGCTAACTTGGACTTGTTAGAGATGGACAATTTCTCAAGTTTGACTGGACGAGGACTTACTGCCAGCTATGCAGGTAAAACTTATATAGCTGGGAATCAAACCCTTATGACAGAGGAAAAAGTCGACTTGACTTCAGCCAAAGCTGATTTCCAAAGCTTGACGGCTGATGGTCAAACCCCTATTTTCCTAGCTGAAGATGGCAAGTTAATCGGACTCTTTGGTGTAGCCGATCAGGTTAAAGCAGATAGTGCAGATATGGTGGTAGCTCTTCAGCAAATGGGCAAGGAAGTCATCATGTTGACTGGTGATAATGATCAAACAGCCCAAGCCATCGCTCAAAAGGTTGGTATCAAGCGTGTTATCAGTCAAGTGCTTCCGCAAGAAAAATCTAGAGTGATTAGCGACCTTCAGGCAGAAGGAAAATCAGTCATCATGGTTGGTGATGGTATCAATGATGCCCCAGCCCTTGCGACTGCTGATATCGGTATTGCCATGGGGTCAGGGACAGATATTGCCATGGAAAGTGCCGACATGGTCCTTATGAAACCCAACCTCATGGATGTGGTTAAGGCTCTGAAAATTAGTCAGGCGACTATCACAACGATTAAAGAGAACCTCTTTTGGGCCTTTATCTACAATATCTTGTCTATCCCAGTGGCTATGGGTGTCCTTCACCTCTTTGGAGGTCCTCTTCTCGACCCAATGATAGCAGGACTTGCCATGAGCTTTAGCTCCGTTTCGGTCGTCCTCAACGCTCTGCGTCTCAAACGCCGAAAAATTTAAGTTTCGATTGCTTACTATTCTCTCCACTTAAGGTGGGTTTCAAAAAAATAATTAAAGAAAAGGAAGAAAGAAAAATGACAAAAACTTATAAGATTACAGGCATGAAATGCCAAGGCTGTGTTAACACTGTTACTGAAAAACTCTCTGCTGTCAAAGGTGTAGACAAGGTCCAAGTTGACCTTGAAAACAAACAAGTCACTATCGAAGGGAAACCTTGGAAATGGTCTCTCAAACGTGCCCTTAAAGGAACTAAGTTCGAGCTTGGTGACGAAATTTAAGACAGGAATGAAACAGCTCTTAGGCTGTTTTTTTCTGCCCATAATCTTTTTGAAAAACTCTTCCTTTTGTGATATGATTAGGATAATTATGTTCTCAAAAAGGAGATTATTCTCTCTTTAAACTGAGACTAGAAAATCAAGAAAAGAAAACGGTATACCTATGTCTAAACAAACCCTTATCCTTCTCTATGGTGGACGTTCAGCAGAACGTGAAGTGTCTGTACTCTCAGCTGAGAGTGTTATGCGTGCGGTAGATTACAGCACATTTGAGGTTAAAACCTATTTTATCACTCAGTCTGGTGATTTTATCAAAACACAAGAATTTGCAGAAACTCCAGGTGATGATGAGAAGCTCATGACTAATGACACAGTTGTGGCTAGTCAGGCTATTAAACCAAGTGACATCTACGAAGAAGGTGCTGTGGTCTTCCCTGTGCTTCATGGTCCTATGGGTGAGGATGGTTCTATCCAAGGTTTCCTCGAAACCCTCAAGTTGCCATACGTGGGTACCAATGTTCTTTCATCAAGTGTAGCTATGGACAAGATTATGACCAAGCATATTCTTGAAGTTGCTGGTGTGCCTCAGGTTGCCTATACAGTCTTCATCGAGGGTGAGGATTTGGAAGCAGCAGTAGCAGAGACACTTGAAAAATTGACCTTCCCAGTTTTCGTCAAACCAGCCAACATGGGTTCATCTGTTGGGATTTCTAAGGCTGAAAATGAAGTAGAGCTTCGTGCAGCGATTGATCTTGCTCTCAAATACGATAGCCGTATCTTGATTGAGCAAGGTGTGGTTGCCCGTGAAATCGAAGTTGGTATCCTTGGAAATACGACTGTCAAAACGACTGATCCAGGTGAAGTGGTCAAAGACGTGGCTTTCTATGATTACCAAGCCAAGTACATCGACAATAAGATTACCATGGATATTCCAGCTCACGTGCCTGTAGAAGTCATGACGCAAATGCGTGCCTATGCGGCCAAGGCCTTTCGTGCCCTTGGTGGTTGTGGCCTTGCCCGCTGTGATTTCTTCTTGACTGAGGATGGAGCCATTTATCTTAATGAGCTCAATACAATGCCAGGTTTCACTCAATGGTCAATGTACCCACTACTTTGGGAAAATATGGGACTTTCTTACTCAGACCTTATCAAGGAATTGGTAGCCTTGGGACAAGAAATGTTCGACAAACGTGAAAGTCATTTGATTTAAGAACTATGATTTATAAGACAGACATCTTAGTCTCGGAGAAATCTCTGAGACCGAGGTGTTTTTTTCTTTACAGAAATCCAGATTGTATTTATATCTTTTCTTTATCACCTCGATAAAAAATACATATTATCCAAATAAACTAACAGGTGGTAGAATAAATCTAACGTTTCAAATGACATAAAGCAATTCGTTCGTGTTTGACGAAGATTTGACTATCGCAAATGTCGTCAGAGACGAGTGATGGTCAAAGGGCTAGAAGCAGATGTCGGTGAGTGCTCACGGAATTTTCTACGCCCTTTGTATCTTAAATGAGGAGGTAAGTTTTGGACTGGTCCATTGTTCAACAGTATTTGCCCTTCTATCAGAAGGCATTCTTTTTAACCTTACATATTGCTGTTCTGGGGATTATTGGATCCTTCCTTTTGGGCTTGGTGGTGAGTGTTATTCGTCATTATCGAGTGCCGATTTTGAGTCAGCTTTCGACGGCTTATATTGAGTTGTCTCGTAATACGCCACTCTTGATTCAGCTCTTCTTTCTCTACTTTGGCTTGCCTCGTATAGGTTTGGTTCTATCCTCAGAGGCTTGTGCTGTGGTAGGTTTGATTTTCTTGGGTGGTTCTTATATGGCGGAGTCCTTTCGAAGTGGTCTAGAGGCTGTTAGTCAGACCCAGCATGAAGTTGGCCTGTCTATTGGCTTGACGCCGTTTCAAGTCTTTCGCTATGTGGTTCTTCCTCAGGCAGTGGCTGTGGCGCTTCCGTCATTTAGTGCCAACGTCATTTTCCTTATTAAGGAAACGTCAGTATTCTCAGCGGTAGCCTTGGCGGATTTGATGTATGTAGCCAAAGATTTGATTGGTCTTTACTATGAAACCGATGTGGCTCTAGGAATGTTGGTGGTGGCTTACCTCTTGATGTTGCTGCCGATTTCTCTAGTTTTTAGTTGGATTGAAAGGAGGTTACGCTATGCAGGATTCGGGCTATCAGGTTCTTCTTCAGGGGAATAATTTCCTACGTATCTTACAAGGGTTAGGCGTAACTATTGGAATTTCAATCGTTTCGGTTCTTCTTTCCCTTTTACTAGGAACCCTCTTTGGGATTGTCATGACTTCGAAGTCTAAGATTGTTCGGTTTTTGTCACGTATTTATCTGGAATTTATTCGTATCATGCCTCAATTAGTCTTGCTCTTTATTGTCTATTTTGGTCTGGCTAGGAACTTTAACATCAATATCTCAGGTGAGCTATCGGCTATTATCGTCTTTACCCTTTGGGGAACTGCTGAGATGGGCGATTTGGTGCGTGGGTCAATCACGTCGCTACCGAGACACCAGTTTGAGAGTGGAAGGGCTCTTGGCTTGACCAATGGGCAACTCTACACCTATGTCATCATTCCGCAAGTCTTGCGTCGCTTGTTGCCTCAGGCTATTAACCTGGTGACACGGATGATTAAGACCACATCTTTGGTGGTTTTGATTGGCGTGGTTGAGGTGACCAAGGTTGGTCAGCAGATTATCGATAGTAACCGCCTGACTATTCCAACAGCTTCTTTCTGGATCTATGGTACGATTTTGATTCTTTATTTTGCCATTTGTTACCCAGTATCTAAGCTGTCTACATATCTTGAAAATCGTTGGAGGAATTAAGATGACAGAAAGCATTTTACAAATCAAGGATTTGAAAAAGTCCTTTGGGGACAATCAGATTCTCAAAGGCATCTCCTTAGATGTTAAACAAGGTGAAGTCGTTGTTATCCTGGGTTCCTCAGGTTGTGGGAAATCGACCCTGCTACGTTGCATCAATGGCTTGGAGACCATCCAAGGGGGTGATATTCTCCTAGATGGTAAGTCTATCACTGGTGGCAAGAAGGATTTCCACCTGATTCGTCAGAAAATCGGAATGGTCTTTCAAAGTTATGACCTCTTCCCGCATTTGGACATCCTTCAAAATCTGATTTTGGGGCCAGTCAAAGCTCAAGGGCGTAATAAGGAAGAAGTTATTGCCGAGGCTGAGAAACTCTTGGACCGTGTGGGACTTTTGGATAAGAAACACAGCTTTGCGCGACAACTATCAGGTGGTCAAAAGCAACGTGTAGCCATAGTCCGTTCCCTGCTCATGCATCCTGAAGTTATCCTCTTTGATGAAGTGACGGCTTCACTTGACCCTGAGATGGTTCGTGAGGTTCTGGAATTAATCAATGACCTGGCTCAAGAAGGGCGTACCATGTTGATTGTAACCCATGAACTTCAGTTTGCGCGTGCCATCGCTGACCGTATTATCTTTATGGATCAGGGTGTCATCGCTGAGGAAGGTACTGCTGAAGAATTCTTCAATCATCCAAAGACTAAACGAGCTCAAGAGTTCCTCAATGTCTTTGACTTCAGCCAGTTTGGTGCCTATTTGTAACCCATTGTTTTTAGTAAAAATATAATATTTTAGGAGATAATTATGAAATTAACAAAGAAAATTTTTGCCCTATTAGCCCTCGTCTTTGCCTTGGTGGCAGTGACTGCCTGCTCAAGCAACAGTAGCTCTGGTAAATCAACAGCCAAAGCACGTACTATTGAAGAAATTAAGAAGAGTGGTGAGCTTCGAATCGCCGTCTTTGCGGACAAGAAACCTTTCGGTTATGTAGATAACAAGGGTGCTTACCAAGGTTACGATATTGAACTTGGTAACCGTTTGGCCAAAGACTTGGGTGTTAAACCTAAATACGTCTCAGTGGATGCGGCCAACCGTGCAGAATTCTTGATTTCAAACAAGGTAGATATTACGCTTGCCAACTTTACAGTAACTGATGAACGTAAGAAACAAGTGGACTTCGCCCTTCCTTACATGAAAGTCTCAATCGGTGTGGTGTCACCTAAAGACAAGGTCATTAAGGACGTTAAAGAGCTTGAAGGTAAGACTTTGATTGTTACTAAGGGGACAACTGCTGAAACTTATTTTGAAAAGAACTACCCAAATATCAAATTGCAAAAGTATGACCAATATAGCGATGCTTACCAAGCCCTCCTTGACGGTCGTGGCGATGCCTTCTCAACAGATAATACGGAAGTTCTTGCTTGGGCTCTAGAAAATAAAGGTTACGAAGTAGGAATCACATCACTTGGTGACCCAGATACTATCGCTCCAGCCGTTCAAAAAGGTAACAAAGAACTCCTTGACTTTATCAATAAAGACATTAAGAAACTTGGCGAAGAGAATTTCTTCCACAAAGATTATGAAAAAACACTTCGTCCAACTTACGGTGATGCAGCTAAAGCTGATGACCTCGTGGTTGAAGGTGGCGAAGTGAAATAAGACTGACAGCCTTCGTAAGAGGCAAGTCTTGCTTAATGAGAATAAAACAACCACCCCGTGGCTATCTAGCTTAGCTAGAAGCAGGGATGGTTTTTCTTGTTTTAGGGTGATTTTTTTCTCACTTTTTACTTTTTATGTTTCTCCAACAAATGACAATACATGACAAGAAAA
>DBFVHV010000142.1:0-2103 GCA_048524165.1 Streptococcus sp. | reverse complement strand
ACCTCAAAATTTCGGAGTTTCTAAGGAGGAGGCCGAACAGCGTGCTCTGGAAAGTCTAAGATTAGTTGGTCTCTCAGATGAGTTACGTGATCAGAATCCTTTTGACTTATCGGGAGGGCAGATGCGACGTGTTGCTATTGCAGGTATTCTAGCTATGCAACCAGATATTCTAGTGTTGGATGAGCCGACTGCTGGTCTAGATCCTCAAGGACGAAAGGAGTTAATGTCACTCTTTAAGCAGTTACACCTTTCTGGAATGACGATTGTCTTGGTTACACATTTGATGGATGACGTTGCAGATTATGCAACAGCCGTAAATGTTATGGAAAAAGGGCACCTAGTATTGTCAGGAACTCCTAAAGATGTTTTCCAAAAAGTCGCTTTTCTCAAAGAAAAGCAGTTAGGTGTTCCTAAAATCACAGAGTTTGCGCTACAATTGCAAGAAAAAGGTTATAGCTTTGAAAGTCTTCCTATTACAATAGAGGAATTCGTAGAGGTGTTGGTTCATGGATAAGTTAATTATTGGGCGTTATATTGTTGGTGATTCTTTTATACACCGATTAGATCCTAGAAGTAAATTATTAGCCATGCTGATTTATATTGTCATCATTTTTTGGGCTAATAATCCTGTAACTTATGCTGTGATAACTCTATTTACACTTTTCTTGGTTTTCTTGTCTAAAATCAAGCTTGGTTTCTTTTTGGGTGGTATTAAACCAATGATTTGGATTATATTATTCTCTACCCTGTTTCAAGTTTTCTTCAATACAAGAGGGAATGTGCTTTGGTCCATCGGCTTTTTTAAGATTACGGAAGTTGGTTTAAATCAAGGCTGGATGATATTTCTCAGGTTTATTCTCATTATTAGTTTTTCCACCTTACTTACTCTAACAACTACGCCGTTAAGTTTATCTGATGCAGTAGAGTCACTTTTAAAACCGTTGACTATTTTTAAAGTACCGGCACATGAAATTGGTCTAATGTTATCTTTGAGTTTACGTTTTGTACCAACCTTGATGGACGATACAACGCGTATTATGAATGCTCAGAAGGCGCGTGGTGTTGATTTTGGCGAAGGAAATATTGTTCAAAAGGTTCGGTCAATTATACCAATCTTAATTCCTTTGTTTGCATCTAGCTTTAAACGAGCAGATGCTCTGGCTATAGCTATGGAAGCCAGAGGTTATCAAGGTGGTGAGGGGCGAACAAAATATCGTCGACTTTTATGGAACGGTCGAGATACCTTGTCAATTATTGCTATTTTAGCTTTAGGGTTAATACTTTTTTATCTTAAGAGTTAATTCGTAAAAATGAATAAAAACTAGGTCTTAAGACCTAGAAGTATTTGAAGAACGTCTACTTAGACGTTTTTTTTCGTCTAATCCCAAACTACCTGTAATATTTTTAATATCTCTAACAAGAGGATGTTATATTTGCACGGTATTATAGATACATGGTTATAGTTCTTCAGCTTAATCTGGATTAAAAAATTCCTATAGAGAATAAGCCAGGTGATTAACCTATTGGTCATAAATAAAATAATTTAATATCTTTGACTAGTATAGATTGGACTATAAATAGATAAAGGAGCATCATCATGCAAACAAAGAATACATCTAACACTAAAAAATTAGGTCTTTTTGGACTTGTTACAGTGGCAACACTTGGAGCAACAGCTTTAGCTAATGCAGAAACTTACACAGTTCAAAAAGGAGATACCCTTTCATCTATTGCTAAGAAGAATGGTACGACAGTGGAAGAAATCGTCTCAAAAAATGGCATTCAAGATGCTAATAAGATTTCTATTGGTCAAAACTTAACGATTAATGAAACCACTGAAGAGCCAGCAGAGACACCTGCTTCAGTAGAAACATCAACTGCAACAGAAACTGTTTCTGATTCAGCAACATCAACAGATTCTACTCAAAGTGAAAGTAACCAAACGACCGACACAAATCTTTCTTCGTCAGAGGCAGCTGCTAAGGAAGAAATTGCTCAACGTGAGTCAAGTGGTAGCTACACAGCTCAAAACGGACAATATTATGGACGTTATCAATTGGCTGCATCATATTTGAATGGGGATCTATCACCTGAAAATCAAGA
>DBFVHV010000141.1:0-8444 GCA_048524165.1 Streptococcus sp. | reverse complement strand
ATGGCCTATGGTCTTGATGTGACTGAGGGTATGGCACGTGCGGACAAGTACCTCAAACTCTTTCGCTTAGATGAAAAGTTGGACTGGTTCCCAACTCAGTTTTCAAAAGGGATGAAGCAGAAGGTCATGATTATCTGCGCCTTTATTGTGATTCCAAGTCTTTTCATTGTTGATGAGCCCTTCTTGGGATTGGATCCCTTGGCTATCTCGGATTTAATCCAGCTTTTGGCTGAGGAAAAAGCCAATGGTAAGGCAATTCTCATGTCTACCCACGTTTTGGATTCAGCTGAGAAGATGTGTGATCGCTTTGTGATTTTGCATCACGGACAGGTCTTGGCACAGGGAACACTTGATGAGCTCCGTCAGACTTTTGGTGATGACAGTGCTAGTCTTAACGATATCTATATGCAGTTGACTAAGGGAGAATTGTCATGATAGCTGAGCTTTTTAAGGAGCGTAGCAGACGATTCACTACCCGTTGTGTCAAGTATAGTCGCTACGTCTTTAATGATCACTTTATCTTGGTTCTTCTCTTTTTGCTGGGTTTTGTCTTGGTTCAGTATAGCCAGTTGCTCCGTCATTTTCCAAAGAATCCATGGGCCATCATTCTTGGCTTACTTGTGCTTTGCCTTCTATTGCCTTTTTGGGGAAATATTGCGACTTATTTAGAGCCTGCGGACAAGCATTACTTGTTGGTTAAGGAAGAAGAGGTGCTAGGCCATATTAAGAAGGCAACAGGGCGTGCTTTTAGATTTTGGGTGGTCATCCAGACCTTGATTTTTATCTTGGTCGTCCCACTATTTTTGGCCTTGGGACTTCCAGTTTGGGGAGTTGTTCTCATTGCTGTGGCTATGGCTATTCTTAAATATTTTATTTTCCAAAAGAAAGCACAACCTTTTTATAAACAGTCTGGACTTAATTGGACTGAGGCTATTGCAGCGGAGAATAAGCGTCAACAATCGATTTTGAAGTTCTTTTCACTCTTTACCAATGTTAAGGGAATTACGTCGAGTGTTAAACGCCGTGGCTATTTGGATGGTGTTCTCAAGCGTACAAAGAAAGACAAGGAACATACGTGGTACAACCTGTACCTAAGAGCCTTCTTGCGTTCAGGAGATTACTTTGCCCTTAGCCTACGCCTTTTTGCTTTAACACTTTTGGTTATCTTTTTGGTTCCTGAAAAATGGCTGGCGATGGTACTTGTGGTTGTTTTTGACTATCTCTTACTCTTCCAGCTCACAGCGCTTAAATCGCACTTTGCTTACCAGAGGATGGCCAACCTTATGCCAATTGGAAAAGACATGCAGGTGAGCAATCTTAAGCGCTTGATTACCCAGATTGTACTTATACTGGCACTGGTTCAGGCTCTTTGTCTCTTCGACCTTAAATTTAGCCTGATTTTGGTTGGTATTATGCTGGTTTTGAGCCTTGCTTACCTACCAGCCAAGCTTAAGAAGATGATTGACTAACACCTATTAAATAAGTTAAAATAGAAGCGAATGACTAAAGAAAAAGGAGATGCCTAGGTGACATCAACAGATAAAGATTTGAGCCTGACTCCTCTCAAAGGAAATAGTGGTAAGGCCTATATGGGGACTTATCCAAACGGAGATCGCGTCTTTGTGAAGATGAATACAACACCAATCTTGGCAGCTCTTGCCAAGGAACAGATTGCGCCACAACTCTTGTGGGCTAAGCGTCTGGGAAATGGTGACATGATGAGTGCGCAGGAGTGGCTTGATGGTCGTATTTTGACCAAACATGACATGAATAGTAAACAGATTATCCAAATTCTTGGTAATCTGCACCGCTCTAAACACTTGGTTAATCAGCTCTTGCAGTTGGATTATCATATTGAAAATCCTTTTGACCTTCTGCACGAGTGGGAGGAAAATGCTGCTTATCAATTGCGTGAGAATAGCTTCCTTCAAGATGTTGTTAGAGATTTGAAACGTCATCTTCCAGAGTTTCGTGCAGAGATTGCGACCATTGTTCATGGCGATGCTCGTCATAGTAACTTTGTTATTACAACCTCAGGATTGATTTATTTGGTTGATTGGGATTCTGTACGTCTAACTGACCGTATGTATGACGTGGCGCAGATTCTTAGCCATTACATTCCTTTGGCCCATTGGCCACAGTGGTTGTCATATTATGGTTACAAGAACAACGATCTTGTTTTGGATAAGATTTACTGGTATGGACAATTTTCATATTTGACACAAATTTCAAAATTCTTTGATAACCGTGATATGGAACATGCCAATCGAGAAATTTATGAACTTCGTAAGTTCAGAGAGACCTTGCACAGATATTAGAAAGTAGACATGCGAGTTAGAAAACGTAAAGGTGCAGAGGAACACCTAGCTAACCATCCTCAGTATGTTATCCTTGAGCCGGAAGCTGCTAAAGGTAAGTGGCACCAGCTTTTTGGCAATGACAATCCTATCCATATTGAGGTGGGGTCTGGTAAGGGAGCCTTCATTACTGGAATGGCCCAACAAAACCCTGATATCAACTACATCGGTATTGATATCCAGTTGTCTGTTTTGAGTTACGCCTTGGATAAGGTTTTGGCCTCTGGTGCCGAAAATGTCAAACTCTTGCGTGTGGATGGATCTGCCTTGACTAACTATTTTGAAGATGGTGAAGTGGATATGATGTATCTCAACTTCTCAGATCCATGGCCTAAGAGCCGTCACGAGAAACGTCGTTTGACCTACAAGACTTTCCTAGATACTTATAAGCAAATTTTGCCTAAAAATGGAGAGATTCACTTTAAGACAGACAATCGAGGACTGTTCGAATACAGTTTGGCGAGCTTCTCACAGTATGGAATGATTCTCAACGAAGTTTGGTTGGATCTTCATGCAAGTGATTACGAGGGCAATGTTATGACTGAGTATGAGCGAAAGTTTTCGGAAAAAGGTCAGGTTATCTACCGAGTAGAGGCTCAGTTTAAAGATTAAATCTTGAAAACTCTAATTAAAAAGAACGATTAGTCAGTGATGGGTTAATCGTTTGATATGGAGAGGTCGCATAGAGGCCGAGTGCGCACGCTTGGAAAGCGTGTAGTCCTTAACGGGGCTCGGGGGTTCGAATCCCCTCCTCTCCTTTGAGAAATAGATAAAGTGTCCCTTCCGTCATAGAAGGGACACTTTCTAGGTATAGTTTTTCTAAAAATCTCCCTAGTCCCAAGGACTCTGAATTCCTGCTACCCAACCAGTACAGAGGGCACTTGTAATATTAAAACCACCGGTATGGGCATTGATGTCAAGGACCTCTCCTGCAAAGTGTAGGTGAGGGACCTTTTTACTTTCTAGAGTCTTGGGATTAATTTCCTTAAGGTCAACGCCACCTTTAGTCACAAAGGATTTGGCAAGTGACATTTTACCTGTGATTGGAATTTCCATGCCCTTAAGCTGACTGATAATGTTTTCCAAGTCTTTGGGATGCAGTTGTTTAACCTTTCTATCAGCCTTGTCTTCTGCTAGGAATTCAGCGACACGCTCAGGTACAAAAGTTTTGAGGGTGTTTTTGACAGATTTCTCGCGATTTTCCTCAAAGTAAGCCTTGAGATTTTCTTGGCTTTGGTTGGGAAGAAAGTCCAGATGAGCTATCTCACCACCCTTGACAAAACTGGAAAGACGTAGGGCAGCTGGGCCAGATAGGCCAAAATGCGTGAAAAGAAGGTCATGAGTAATCTTGTGTTTTCCATAAGACAGCGTGACATCGTCAAGAGAAATTCCTTGTAAAGCCTTATGTGGAAAGTCGGTTAGGAGTGGACTTTCTGCAGCTTCAAGATCAGTAACATGGAGTTTGAAATGTCGGGCGATATCGTGACCAAAACCAGTTGAACCTGTTGATGGATAAGATTTTCCCCCAGTTGTGACGATGAGTTTATCACTGGTAAAAATCTGGTCTGCAGACTTAACTTGAAATTGTTCATCGACTTTTTTGACAGAGACAACTTCCGTATTAGTGAGAATAGTAGCACCTAGTTCTTGGATTTTATTTTCCAGAGCTTGGATAATAGTACGTGATTTATCTGTCTTAGGGAAGACACGACCGTGGTCCTCAACCTTGAGTTTGACACCATTGTCCTCAAAAAAAGCAATGATATCGTGATTATCAAATTGAGAAAAGACGCTATAGAGGAAACGTCCATTACCTGGAATACCTGCTAAGAGATCGTCCAGAGTTCCATTGTTAGTGACGTTACAACGTCCACCACCAGTACCAGCTAGTTTCTTACCGAGACGTTTATTTTTTTCAATCAGAAGGGTTTGTTGCCCATAAAAGGCTGAGGCGATGGTCGCCATCATGCCAGCAGGTCCCCCACCAATAACGATAGTATCAAAATGTTTCATGCCTTTATTTTAGCATAATTTAAAAAGAGAGAATAGTTGGTAAATGGTCAGATTTTTTAGATAATTTATGTTAAAATAGGAGTAGAAGCTTAAATTAGAATAGTTACTAACTATGGAGGAAAATATCGTGTCTGAAAATAACATGAAACACCGTTCTTCTGTCTACGACAGCATGGTTAAATCACCTAACCGTGCCATGCTTCGTGCGACTGGGATGACGGATGATAGTTTTGAAAAGCCTATTGTTGGGGTTATCTCAACTTGGGCTGAGAACACGCCATGTAATATCCACTTGCATGGTTTTGGTCAAATTGCCAAAGAGGGTGTCAAAGACGCGGGTGCTTGGCCAGTTCAATTTGGTACAATTACCGTTGCTGATGGTATTGCCATGGGGACACCAGGGATGCGTTTCTCATTGACATCTCGTGATATCATCGCTGACTCAATCGAAGCAGCTATGGGTGGTCACAACGTCGATGCCTTTGTTGCTATTGGTGGCTGTGATAAGAACATGCCAGGTTCAATGATTGCCATTGCCAACATGGATATTCCAGCTATTTTTGCTTATGGTGGTACGATTGCACCAGGTAACCTTAATGGTAAGGATATCGATTTGGTTTCTGTTTTCGAAGGTATCGGTAAATGGAACCACGGTGATATGACGGCCGAAGAGGTTAAAGATCTTGAATGTAATGCCTGCCCTGGCCCTGGTGGTTGTGGTGGTATGTATACTGCCAATACAATGGCAACAGCAATTGAGGTTATGGGGATGAGTCTTCCAGGCTCATCATCTCACCCTGCCGAATCAGCTGAGAAGAAGGCTGATATCGAAGAAGCAGGTCGTGCAGTTGTTAAAATGCTAGAATTGGGACTTAAACCATCAGATATCTTGACTCGCGAAGCTTTTGAAGATGCCATCACAGTTACAATGGCGCTTGGTGGTTCAACAAATGCCACTCTTCACTTGCTTGCTATCGCTCATGCGGCTAACGTTGATTTGACGCTTGAAGACTTCAACGATTTCCAAGAGCGCGTGCCTCACTTGGCTGACTTGAAACCTTCAGGTCAATATGTCTTCCAAGACCTTTACAATGTTGGTGGTGTGCCAGCCGTTATGAAATACCTTCTTAAGAATGGTTTTCTTCACGGTGATCGTATCACATGTACTGGTAAGACTGTTGCAGAAAACTTGGAAGCTTTCGATGATTTGACACCAGGTCAAAAAGTTATCATGCCACTTGAAAATCCTAAACGTGCCGATGGTCCATTGATTATCTTGAAAGGTAACTTGGCCCCAGAAGGTGCTGTTGCCAAAGTATCAGGTGTTAAAGTGCGTAACATTACTGGTCCTGCTAAAGTATTTGACTCAGAAGAAGATGCCATCGAAGCAGTTCTTTCTGACGAAATCGTTGACGGCGATGTAGTTGTTGTACGTTTTGTAGGTCCTAAGGGTGGTCCTGGTATGCCAGAAATGTTGTCATTGTCATCAATGATCGTTGGTAAAGGACAAGGAGACAAGGTTGCCCTCTTGACTGATGGACGTTTCTCAGGTGGTACTTACGGACTCGTCGTTGGTCATATTGCGCCTGAGGCTCAAGTTGGTGGACCGATTGCCTACCTCCGTACAGGTGATATGGTTACCGTTGACCAAGATACCAAAGAAATCACAATGCACGTCTCAGACGAAGAATTGGCGAAACGTAAAGCAGAAACTGAGTTGCCACCACTTTATAGCCGTGGTGTCCTCGGTAAGTATGCTCACATCGTTTCATCAGCATCACGTGGTGCCGTTACTGACTTCTGGAACATGGATAAATCAGGTAAAGCCTAATTAAATGATATAAAACAAAATCACATCGTATATTTGTGCGATGTGATTTTTATGATTCTAAAGTTTAGGGTGTAGTGTGAGCTAGCAATATCTATCTATTGTCACCTTAATAAAAAACCGATTGGAAATGTTCAACCGGTTTGGGTTTTATTTTCCGCCTCGAGGTGAGATACCGAGAGCGATACGTCCATAACGACTAATGCGGGTCATCTTCCAGACTGGTGAGTAAGTGGTTTCCACTTTGACAGAATTAATGCCATCAATTGATTTTAGTTTTTCGGCGATTTCATATGGCATAGTCTCCTCACAGCCACAGCCAGTATCGGTAAAGGTCATAAGGAAGTAGCAGTGACCATTTTCATCGACGGTGATTTCATAAATCAAACCAAGATTGTAGATATCTAGCTCAATTTCAGGGTCGAATACAGTAGTCATTTGTTCAACAATTTGCTCCAAGAAGGGCTGGGCCAAATCATTGACTTTGATATCATCACGGAAGTTTTTCATAGGACTCATTCTTTCTATTTTGCTTTTGTTTATTATGGCATAATTTAGGACTTTTTTCAATCTGCCTTAGTAATATGAGGCGATAGTGAGCTTTGGATTGGCAACAAAAAAACTCCAACAGTAAGACCGTTGAAGCTAATGTGCTTCAATAATAAGCAGTTTTGTAACGAGAGTTACGTGAACACTGTCAATAATTGGAGCAAGAATGAAAATCCCAAACCATGCAGAATTATCCCACCATTCCTGAATAGGCAGATCCGGTAGCAACCACACTTACTATGGAAGTACCAATCAGTTCAGCCAAAGATTTTCCTTCTATAATATATTTACACCCAAAAATAGTTTATCAAAAGCTTAGCTTCCTATCAAGTAAATTGTTTGAAGAGTGAAAGGAAAAATGGATTAGAAAGTGATTCGTCAAATGTCCTGAATGACTTGTCAAATTGACAGAAAGGTGTGATTGTGATATTCTCATAGTAAGACATTTCAAGAGAATATGAGGCTATTATGAGTATTGAAAAGACCGTCAGCGAGATTGCTGAAATCCTTGGCGTTAGTCGTCAAGCAGTCAATAATCGTGTCAAACAACTTCCAGAAGAAGATCTAGAAAAAAATGCTAAAGGAGTTACTGTCGTTAAACGCAGTGGCTTAGTCAAGTTGGAGGAAATCTACAAGAAAACCATCTTTGACGATGAGCCAATTGATGAGGAAACAAAACAACGTGAGTTGTTAGAGATTCTTGTAGACGAGAAAAACTCTGAGATTGCCCGTCTCTATGCCCAGTTGAAGGCTAAGGACGAGCAGTTGTCTAACATGGATGATCAATTGCGTGTCAAAGACGTGCAAATTGCTGAAAAAGATAAGCAAATCGATCAACAGCAGCAATTGACCTTGACTGCTATGAAGGACAAAGAAGAGCTTAAACTGGAGCTTGATGAGGCTAAGGTAGAGGTTGACGAAGCCAAAGCCCAAGTGGAAGAAATCCAGATTAAACAAGAAGAAGCTGCTAAAAAAGGTTTCTTTGGACGTCTATTTGGAAAATAAAAAAGAAGCTGAGACTCAGTCTCAGCTTTAACTATTGTAGGAGATTAAGATGGAAAATTTAGAAACATATATTGCCTTTGATTTGGAGTTTAATACGGTGGATGGCGTTAGTCATATCATCCAAGTGTCGGCGGTTAAGATGGACCAACATAAGGAAGTGGACCAGTTTGATTCTTTTGTCTACTCGGATGTTCCTTTGCAGTCCTTTATCAATGGTTTGACGGGGATTACAGCAGATAAGATTGCAAAGGCACCAAAGTTAGAGTCGGTTTTGGCAGAGTTTAAGGCATTTGTTGGTAATACACCACTTATTGGCTACAATGCACTTAAATCAGATTTGCCTATTCTAGCTGAAAATGGTTTGGATTTGGAAGAGCAATATGCTTTAGATGTTTTTGATGAGGCTTTTGACCGTCGTGCCTCTGATTTGAATGGTATTGTTAACCTTAAGTTGACTAGTGTGGCAGATTTCTTTGGAATTAAGGGACATGGTCATAACAGTTTGGAGGATGCTCGAATGACCGCTCAAATTTACGAGAAGTTTCTCGAATTAGATGAGAATGCCAAGCTTCTGGAGCAGCAGGAAGAAGTCAGTAACAATCCTTTTGCTGCTTTAGGTTTGGGTGGCCTTTTCGACTAAAGCTTTACAAGAGCTGTAAAGGCTGTAAAGAGTGATAGCTCACTTTTTCTGT
>DBFVHV010000140.1:0-2300 GCA_048524165.1 Streptococcus sp. | reverse complement strand
GTGAAGACAATAAGTATGGCGAATTTGCTGGCTAAAACACGTAAAATTACTTCTATCTTGCAACGCTCAGTAGATAGCTTGGAAGGAGATCTTCCATACAACAACATGGCTGCTCAATTGGCAGATATCATTGACTGTAATGCTGCTATCGTAAATGGTGGTGGTGCTCTCCTTGGTTTTGCTATGAAATACAAAACCAACAATGACCGTGTGGAAGAGTTTTTTGAAGCGAAACAACTTCCAGAGGAATACACACGTGGTATCAGCCGTGTCTATGATACTCAAGAAAATATCGGTATTGACAGTGACTTGACCATTTTCCCAGTGGAATCAAAAGATGATTTCCCAGATGGATTGACTACAATTGCACCAATCTATGGTGGTGGTATGCGACTTGGTTCTTTCATCATTTGGCGTAACGACCATGATTTTGTAGATGACGACCTTATCTTGGTTGAGATTGCGTCTACAGTAGTTGGTTTGCAATTGTTGAACCTTCAAACAGAAAACTTGGAAGAAACGATTCGTAAACAAACAGCTATTAATATGGCTATTAATACCTTGTCTTACTCAGAAATCAAGGCAGTTTCAGCTATCTTGAATGAGTTGGACGGTTTAGAAGGTCGTTTGACAGCCTCTGTTATCGCGGACCGTATCGGAATCACTCGTTCTGTTATTGTTAATGCTCTTCGTAAATTGGAATCGGCTGGTATTATTGAAAGTCGTTCGCTTGGTATGAAAGGAACTTACCTTAAAGTCCTTAACGAAGGTATCTACGACAAATTGAAAGAATACGAATAAAACATTGAAAAGAAGTGAGGTCGGCTGAGGCTGCCCCACTTTTTTTAAAAGGAGAAAGTAAGATGGCAAAAGCATTGATTTCAATTGATTACTCTTATGACTTTGTAGCAGATGATGGGAAGTTGACGGCTGGTAAGCCTGCCCAAGTCATTGAAAATCGTATTGCTCAGGTAACGCAAGAAGCCTATGACAATGGAGATTATATCTTTGTGGCTATGGACCGACATGATGAGGGGGATACTTTCCATCCTGAGACTAAACTCTTTCCGCCTCACAATATTGCAGGGACAGCTGGGCGAGAACTTTATGGTAAGTTGGCTGGTGTATATGATGCCATCAAGGACGATCATCGTGTCTTTTGGATGGACAAACGTCACTATTCGGCTTTTTCAGGAACAGATTTGGATATTCGTTTGCGTGAGCGTCGTGTGACGACAGTTGTTTTGACAGGAGTTTTAACAGATATTTGTGTGTTACATACGGCTATTGATGCATATAATTTGGGCTATGATATCGAGGTGGTGGAGAGTGCAACAGCCTCCTTGACACCAGAAGCCCATGACTTTGCCATTGGGCATTTTAAAAATGTTCTTGGAGCGACAATTGTAGAGTAAGAGTTGGTTCTTACTCTTTTTTTGATCATTGTAATAATGGGGAGAGGATTGGAAGTCAGCTATTATCGAATCTAGGATTAGGTCTTACTCTCAATTCTTGGTCTGAAATCATAGGATAGTATCAGTTTTCCGTAGTTTACTATAAGAAAACGATTACAGACTATTGTATACTATTACTATATTAAGTTGAAATATATAAGAGGTAGAATAATGACTAAAAAATTAACGTTTCCTGACGGATTTTTGTGGGGTGGTGCGACAGCAGCCAACCAATGTGAAGGTGCCTATGATGCTGATGGGCGTGGTTTAGCCAATGTTGATGTGGTACCGATTGGTGAGGATCGCCTTTCGATTATTACTGGACGTCGCAAGATGTTTGATTTTGAGGATGGTTATTTTTATCCAGCTAAGGAAAGCATCGATATGTACCACCGTTACAAGGAAGATATTGCTCTCTTTGGTGAAATGGGCTTTAAGACTTATCGACTTTCTATTGCTTGGTCACGTATTTTTCCTAAGGGTGATGAGGCTGAGCCAAATGAAGCTGGGCTAGCTTTTTATGAGGACCTATTCAAGGAATGTCACAAACATGGCATTGAACCCTTAGTAACTATTACGCACTTTGATTGTCCAATGCACTTGATTACAGAGTATGGTGGATGGCGTAATCGTAAGATGCTTGGTTTCTATGAAAATCTTTGCCGTACCCTTTTCACACGTTATAAAGGTTTGGTTAAGTACTGGCTCACTTTCAATGAAATTAACATGATTCTCCATGCACCATTTATGGGAGCAGGACTCTGCTTTGAAGAGGGTGAGAATGAGGAACAGGTTAAATACCAAGCAGCTCACCATGAGTTGGTAGCTTCAGCTATGGCAACTAAG
>DBFVHV010000139.1:0-4159 GCA_048524165.1 Streptococcus sp. | reverse complement strand
GTACCAATAATTTCAGGATAATTTTCAATGTTGTCTTTATTAACTTGTTGGATAATGCTTGTTACTTTATTGATATCGGTTGAAGTATAGACTGGGATGTCAATTTGAGCTCTCATATCGCCACGAGATTTATTGGAAACGATTGTGATATTACGATTAGGTATAAAATGGAGTGTTCCATCAAAGCCTCGAATCTGAGTGGTGCGGATACCCACAGTTGAAACAAGACCCGTAACGTCTTCTACCTCAACAGAATCACCAACTTCAAATTGGTTTTCTAACAAGATGAAAAAACCATTAACGACGTCTGATAGGAAGCCTTGAGCTCCTAGACCAAGGGCAACACCGGCAAGCCCGGCTCCAGCTAGAAGGCTAGATACGGGAACACCCAAAATACTTAGAAGCCAGTATACAAGGAAAAAGTAAAGGATATAGTTCATGCAATTGTGTAGTAGACGTTCAATAGTTTTTTTACGGGCGGGTGTCTGAATGGTCCAGGATAGTGAACGTCCGATAGTGTGTTTAAACAGAAAGTTGATAATCTTTTTACTAAGAAGAAAGATGATGAGGAGAATGAGAAGTTTAATCCCTTTCGAAATAAGTACCATTAGGCTTTCTTCGAAATTAAATTGCTGTATGTATTTTTGTAAAATATTCATATCTCTAGTTTATCAAAATTTGTAAAAAGAAGCAGTCTATAACGATTTTCTTGTTATTAAATTGGAGAAAAAAACTTTCAAAAGGCTTTGAAATATGGTAAACTAAACTGTATCTATAAAAAATTTTAAGGAGAATGACTACATGTCTGTATCATTTGAAAACACAGCCACTAACCGTGGTGTGGTGACATTTACTATCGGTCAAGATAAAATTCAACCAGCTTTGGATCAAGCGTTTAACAAGGTTAAAAAGAATTTGAACGCACCAGGTTTCCGTAAAGGACACATGCCTCGTGCCGTATTTAACCAAAAATTTGGTGAAGAAGCTCTTTACGATGATGCTTTGAATGCAATTCTTCCAGCAGCTTATGAAGCAGCGATTGCTGAACTTGGTCTTGATGTTGTTGCACAACCAAAAATTGATGTAAAATCAATTGAAAAAGGTCAAGATTGGACACTTACTGCAGAAGTTGTTACAAAACCAGAAGTAAAACTTGGTGCATATAAAGATCTTGAAGTTTCAGTAGAAGTTTCAAAAGAAGTTACTGACGAAGAAGTTGATGCTAAGCTTGAAAATGAACGTAAAAACTTGGCTGAATTGATTGTTAAAGACGGTGCAGCTGAAAATGGCGATACTGTGGTTATTGACTTTGTTGGTTCAGTAGACGGCGTTGAATTTGACGGCGGTAAAGGTGAAAACCACTCTCTTGAACTTGGTTCAGGTCAATTTATCCCAGGTTTCGAAGACCAATTGGTTGGAGCAAAAGCTGGTGATGAAGTAGAAGTTAAAGTAACTTTCCCAGAAGATTATCAAGCTACTGATCTTGCAGGTAAAGCTGCTGTATTTGCTACTAAAGTTAACGAAGTTAAAGCTAAAGAAGTTCCTGCTCTTGATGATGAGTTGGCTAAGGATCTTGACGATGAAGTTGAAACTCTTGATGAGTTGAAAGCTAAATATCGTAAAGAACTTGAAGCAGCTAAAGAAATTGCATTTGACGATGCTGTTGAAGGTGCTGCACTTGATTTGGCTGTTGAAAACGCTGAAATCGTTGAATTGCCAGCAGAAATGGTTGAAGACGAAGTTCACCGTGCTATGAACGAATTCATGGGTAACATGCAACGTCAAGGTATCTCTCCTGAAATGTACTTCCAAATTACTGGTACAACTCAAGAAGATCTTCACAAACAATATGAAGCTGATGCTGATAAACGTGTGAAAACTAACCTTGTTATCGAAGCAGTTGCTGCTGCGGAAGGATTTGACGCTACAGAAGAAGAAATCCAAAAAGAAATCAATGATCTTGCAGCTGAGTACAACATGGAAGTATCACAAGTTTCTGCACTTCTTTCACCTGAAATGCTTAAACACGATATTACTATGAAGAAAGCTGTTGAAGTTATCACAAGTTCAGCAAAAGTTAAATAATATGTCTTAAATCAAGTTTCTGTTGAGACTTGATTTTTTATTCTATAAATACTTTGACTATTGCCTCTTTTTAGCGTAAAATAGAAAGTAGCGAAGTTTGTTTGCTGAGCTATTTTCCAGTAGGAATTAGCTTGAGTAATAATGAAGGAGAACCACTTTGGAACTAGACGTATTTGCTGGACAAGAAAAAAGTGAATTATCAATGATTGAAGTGGCCCGTGCTATCTTAGAAACACGTGGTCGTGATAATGAAATGTATTTCAACGATTTAGTCAATGAAATTCAAAATTACTTAGAAAAATCGGATGCCGATATCCGTAGTGCTTTGCCATTCTTTTATTCAGATTTGAATACGGATGGAAGTTTCATTCCACTAGGTGATAACAAATGGGGCTTGCGTTCATGGTATGCAATTGATGAAATCGATGAAGAGGTCATCACATTGGAAGATACTGATGAAAATGCACCAAAACGTAAGAACAAGAAAGTTAATGCCTTCATGGATGGTGATGAAGATGCCATTGATTATAATGACGATGATCCAGAAGACGAGAACTTTACACCTGATTCTGATAGTCTTGAATATGACGACGATAGCGAAGATGATGAGAAAGCCGAAGTGGAATCTTATGACTCTGAGTTGAATGAAATTATTCCAGATGATGATTTGGATGATGTTGAGTTGTCAGAAGAAGATGATGACGATGACTATGAGGATGAGTCAAACGACTAAGTTTTCATTGACAAATGGTCTTGGATAGTTTAGACTATTTATCGGGCACCTCTTTTGAAGAGGTCATGATTAAGGCTCCCAGAGTAAAACTCTTGGGGGTCATTTTTGTTTTTAGTCATTTACTGGACTTGTCTAAGGTGAGGTACTTTGTACGGCTCCAATCAGGTACTAGGAAAGGACTATCGTGATTATCTGAGTGGGTAACCAATCTGCTATCTGTAGTTGTTTTGAATTATATTATAAGGAGTTAACATGACAAAATATATTTTCGTCACTGGTGGTGTGGTATCTTCAATTGGTAAAGGGATTGTGGCTGCAAGTCTTGGGCGTTTGCTTAAGAATCGTGGACTTAAGGTTACGATTCAAAAATTTGACCCCTACATCAATATTGACCCAGGAACGATGAGTCCTTACCAACATGGTGAAGTTTATGTCACTGATGATGGTGCTGAAACTGACCTTGACCTTGGTCACTACGAACGTTTTATCGACATCAATCTTAATAAATACTCTAATGTTACTACTGGTAAGATTTATAGTGAAGTTTTACGTAAAGAACGTAAAGGGGAGTATCTAGGTGCGACTGTTCAGGTAATTCCGCATATCACAGATGCTTTGAAAGACAAGATTAAGCGTGCGGCGACAACTACTGATTCAGATGTTATTATCACTGAAGTTGGTGGGACTGTTGGTGATATTGAAAGTCTTCCATTCTTAGAAGCTCTTCGTCAAATGAAGGCTGATGTGGGCTCTGACAATGTTATGTATATCCACACAACGCTTCTTCCATACTTGAAGGCTGCTGGGGAAATGAAGACAAAACCAACGCAACACTCTGTTAAGGAATTGCGTGGTTTAGGTATTCAACCCAATATGTTGGTTATTCGTACAGAGAAACCTGCTGGGCAAGGAATCAAGAATAAGCTGGCTCAGTTTTGTGATGTAGCACCTGAGGCTGTTATTGAATCACTAGATGTGGAACATATCTATCAAGTGCCACTTAACATGCAGGCTCAGGGTATGGATCAAATCGTTTGTGATCATTTGAAACTGAATGCACCAGCTGCAGATATGACAGAATGGTCTGCTATGGTTGATAAGGTACTTAACCTTAAGAAAACAACTAAAATTGCTCTTGTTGGGAAATATGTGGAGCTTCACGATGCTTATTTGTCAGTTGTTGAGGCGCTTAAACACTCAGGTTTGGTAAATGATACTGCCATTGATATTGACTGGGTTAATGCGAATGATTTGACTGCGGAAAATGTTGCTTCTCGTTTGGCTGATGCTGATGGTATCATCGTTCCTGGTGGTTTTGGTCAACGTGGTACAGAGGGCAAG
>DBFVHV010000138.1:0-3562 GCA_048524165.1 Streptococcus sp. | reverse complement strand
TATTCTTTTTTCCCTAGGAAAAATGATACTACTGCAACAACAATGACTGCTCCTAAGATTGATGGAACTAATGCCACTCCAGCTAGACTAGGTCCCCAAGAACCGAAGAGTGATTGTCCAACAGATGAACCGACTAAACCTGCAATGATATTGGCAATTATTCCCATGGAACCTCCCTTTTTAGTGATTCCACCAGCTATAAACCCGATAAAGCCTCCGACAATAATAGACCAAAGCATAACGTGCCCCTCCTTTCTAAATTGAGTAAAGTTATATTATTTGGATAAGCCAATAATATAAAGAGTTGCATCTTAGCTAAAATATTATTTACATCAATCTTAACAATCTTAAGATTAATGTTAGTATATACCTTTGCTTATAGTATAGCTTTATAAAAATGATAAGTCAATAAAAATGTTTGCGCTTACAAAGAAAGCATGGAAACTATCTTTGGTTTTTGCAACCGCTTGCATAATTTACAATTTCGCTTAGTTCATCATTTTTTTGTGTGTACGAGAAGCTTTGAATAAATTACACCTAGCTATACAATTATAAGAGCATTTCCTAAATGGAAAAATTTAGGAATAAAAAGATTGATTAAACTGGTGCATTCATATGACTAATCAGGTTTTAGATACAAAATAAAGTAGTCCTAAGAAGTTAGAACGTCTTCAAGCAGAAAATGAGCACCTGAGAGCGGAGAATGCTATTCTAAAAAAGTTGAGAGAACTCCGATTGAGGGACGAAAAGGAGCAAGAAGAAAAACAGAAATTGTTCAAGGATTAGTAACAGAGTTTCCTTTAGATATCCTTCTAAACATTATCAAGCTTGCTCGTTCAACCTATTATTACCACTTAAAGCAACTGAGTCAAGTAGATAAAGATCAAGCTATCAAAGTGGAAATACAAGCCATTTATGATGAACATAAGAGAAATTACGGATATCGTCGAATTCATTTAGAATTAAGAAATCGTGGTTATGTGGTCAATCATAAAAGAGTTCAACGCTTGATGAAAGTGCTCAATTTACAAGCTAGAGTCCGCAAGAAACGCAAGTATTCTTCTCATAAAGGAGACGTTGGCAAGAAGGCAGAGAATCTCATTCAACGTCAATTTGAAAGCTCTAAACAAATGGAAAAGTGTTATACGGATGTGACAGAGTTTGCAATTCCAGCAAGCAGCCAAAAGCTCTATTTATCACCAGTATTAGATGGCTTCAATAGTGAAATCGTCGCTTATAATCTTTCTAGGTCGCCGAATTTAGTACAAGTGAAAGCTATGCTAGAACAAGCTTTTACAGAGGACCATTATGAAAATACAATTCTCCATAGCGACCAAGGATGGCAATACCAACACGATTTCTATCATCATTTTTTGGAGGATAAAGGGATCCAACCGTCCATGTCACGTAGGGGAAATGGCCCAGACAATGGTATGATGGAATCCTTCTTTGGCATTTTGAAATCCGAAATGTTTTATGGTTATGAGGCTACCTTTCAGTCACTTGAGCAATTAGAACAAGCTATTGTAGACTATATTGATTATTACAACAACAAACGAATTAAGGTAAAATTAAAAGGACTCAGTCCTGTACAATACAGAACTAAATCCTTTGGATAAATTATTTGTCTTACTTTTTGGGGTCAGTACATATGTAGACATTCCTAAGAGTTTTAACTATATGGTAACTAAACTATAAAGGAGAAATTTTTCTAGTCCTAATAGAGTTTGTCTACGTTCTGAGCAACAACTGAAATAGTTGTTGCTTTTTTATATTTTATTTAACCTGAGCTAGTATCGTAATTGGTCAAACCACCACAAGTGGAATCTTCATCAACATCCTTTTCTATCCACCAACTTTTGGATATAAGATCTCTTCCCAAGATTTGCTTCCATGAGTTAGATAAGTCCAATATTCTCAATCCTTATCTGCTTTATTTTCTTTTACGAGATCTTTTTGTGAATCTTTTTCAGAGAGTTTTTGATCAATATACTTGTCAATGTTTTCGTAAAATTCCTTGGTCGTCTCACTATCTAATTTTGTCGCATTATGGACTTGATTGACTTTCAATTGAACAGATTGAATACCGTAAGAGTCTTGTTTTTGGTGGAGTGTTTCTAATTCTTCTTCTGAAATCGGATCTCCAACAACTGTCAATACCAATTCATTGCTACTTGACTTGTAGACTTGATTAATGATCGTATGATTGGCGAACTCTTTTGCTACAAACTGTTTGATCCCTTCTTTTCGCGCTTGATCCATCGTCAGAGTGACTGCTGAATAGCTGGCTGGAAGAACCAATAATACAATCAAGGATATCAAGCCAATTTTCATTTTAATGTTTAGCTCTTTAAATGAACTTAAGGGAGATTGTCTCATCATAATTCTTGTTCCAACAATGTTGGTTAGCATGATAAAGACACAGTTGATCAAGAAAAGACAGAGAGCCCCAAATACAAATCGACCATTTCCAATAGCTAAGCCATAACCCGCAGTACAGATAGGTGGCATCAGAGCTGTTGCAATGGCTACTCCTGGCACGATATTGTTTGCTTCTTTTTTCCTTGAACCAATGAGACCTGCCATCCCACCCGCAATAGCAATGAGAACATCCCAAATGGTTGGAGAAGTTCGTGCAATCAACTCGCTACTTGCATAAGATAAGGGAGAAATCCAGAAATACAGAGTCGATACAAGCAAACTGACCAATACTTGAGTAAATAAAACCTGTAGAGATTGCTTGACTAAACGCGTATCAAAAATAGCTAAACCAAACCCCAGTCCAACAATCGGTGTCATAAGAGGGGAAATCAGCATAGCTCCAATAACGACAGCTGTTGAATTCATATTTAGACCGATAGAGGCAATAAAAATTGCACACATCAAAATCGCTGTATCTCTCAATCGAACATGAAGGTCATCGTATAATTTCTCACGGTATTCCCGTGTTGAATAATTGGCAGTCATTTGTCCTCTCCTCTTTCCTTATTTAAATCGGTATAATAATTAATAATAACAGCTGATAAACAGCCAAAAAATATGAGCCCATAAATCGTCAAGAAGACACTGGTAATCCTTCCAATCAAGGTCACAGCTAGGAGATCCCCGTAGCCGACAGTCGTCGAAGTCACAAAAGCATACCAAAGACCGTCTCCGTAATTTGTGATAGCAGGTTCAACTAGGAAAAGCACGCCTCCTGACCCAAAAACAAAGGTCACAAAACTCAGAGCAAACCGAGTAAAACCCGTAACCTGTATAATATGCCATAACATTTTTAAACGTCTCATTTGTTCTCCTTATTCATACTAGCTCCTGACCGAGCCGTTTTTTCCAATAATCAAAGTGAAGATAGGACATGATCTCCATCAGAGAAAGATAGACAAACTGATAGATCTGATTTAAGCTGATTATCAACTGATATTGTTTGAAAAATGACTGGAAGAAAGACCAGATATGACTGTCTTGAATCAGTCCCTTCTTAACATCAGACAGGATATTAGCTAAAGCTCCCAAGGACTGAAACGGTAAATCCTTGACATTTATATAGATCCGGTCCACCACA
>DBFVHV010000137.1:0-2293 GCA_048524165.1 Streptococcus sp. | reverse complement strand
TATTAACAAGATTTGGAACATCTCTCGCTACATCCTCATGAACAATGAAGGCTTGACCCTTGAGCAAGCAACTGCCAATGTGGAAAAAGTTGTCAACAAGGAAGCTGGAAATGTCACAGACCGCTGGATTCTCCACAACCTCAATGAAACCATCGGCAAGGTTACTGAAAACTTTGATAAGTTCGAGTTTGGTGTAGCCGGACACATCCTCTACAACTTCATCTGGGATGAGTTTGCGGACTGGTATGTGGAGCTGACCAAGGAAGTGCTTTACAGCGAAAATGAAGAAGAGAAAGTCATCACACGTTCTGTTCTCCTTTACACTTTGGACAAGATCCTTCGTCTCCTCCACCCAATCATGCCATTCGTGACAGAGGAAATCTTTGGACAAATCTCAGAAGGCTCTATCGTTACAGCAGAATACCCAACTGTCAACCCAGACTTTGAAGACTTGGCGGCTCACACAGGTGTGGAAAGCCTCAAAGACTTGATCCGTGCTGTTCGTAACTCACGTGCAGAAGTGAATGTAGCGCCAAGTAAACCAATCACTATCTTGATCAAGACAAGCGACAGCAAGCTCGATGCTTTCTTTAATGATAATGTCAACTACATCAAACGCTTCACAAACCCAGAACACTTGGAAATTGCAGCAGATGTCGAAGTGCCTGACTTGGTTATGTCAAGCATCATCACAGGCGCAGAAATCTACTTGCCACTTGCTGACCTTCTTAATGTTGAAGAAGAATTGGCTCGTCTTGAAAAAGAATTAGCCAAATGGCAAAAAGAACTGGATATGGTCGGTAAGAAGCTCTCTAACGAACGCTTCGTAGCCAATGCCAAACCAGAAGTCGTCCAAAAAGAACGTGACAAACAAGCCGACTACCAAGCTAAGTACGATGCGACCGTAGCACGTATTGATGAGATGAAGAAGTTGGTGAAATAAACCTAGAAACACGGCGGTATGCCGTGTTTTTTTGGTATAATATCAAGTATAATTATGAGAGTTGTGAAAGGAATATTTATGTTTGATACTGTTGTCTTAAATCCTTTAGAGATTGATCTAGATTTCAATAATCCTAGATTTTCAATGTTTGATTTTGATACTGAGGAAGATATAATTAGATATTTGATTGATTTTGAAAAAATTAAAGAGCTTGCGTTTCAAATTGTAGAAAATGGCTATAATACAATAGGTGAACGTGTTATTATTTTAAAAAGTGGAACTACCGAAAAAGTTCGTTATACTGTATTAGAAGGTAATAGAAGAATTGCTTCACTAAAACTTTTATTTCAATATTCATCCTTATTAACAAGTTCAGAAAGGAAGAAAATTGAACAATTAAATCTGAATATAAAAGATTTTGAAGTTAGATGTGACGTAGTAGAAGAAGATGCTAGAGATGAGGCTCTTTTTAAGATTAGTGCAAAACATGTTGATGGAATTAAAACATGGAGTGCTACTGATAAAAGAGTATTTTATCATAATCTTTATATCCAATACAGAAAAAAAGGATTATCTAGCGACGAATCTTTAGAAAAGATTACAAGTATTACTCCGGAAAAAAAACCAGTTATTAGAAATTCAATAAAACAACTTAATTATTTAACTGCAGTTTATAATGCAACTAAAATTAATAACCCTGACTTGGAAAAACTAACACATTTAGACACAGATGTGCTAGTATCGAGAGTTTTAAGACCATTGAGTAAAGACTTAAATCTTGAATTTAATGATGAGTTCCAAGCAGTAGTAAAAAATGAAAAAATCTATCATGAAATATTAGGGTTACTTGGTAAGGCAGTTTGGATTGATAAAAAATTAGATACACGGGTATTTAGTACACAGAAACAATGGAACAAAATTATTACAGATAACGAAGTAATCCCGGGGTTAGATGAGAAAATTAGAGAATATAAAGATTATGAAAATAATACTCCTTTTAAAAATGAATATACAAATAATCACCAAAGAGATGATATAAAAACTGTAGAGAACAGTGAGGAAAGTAATAAAAAGCCATCGAATTTATCAGTAGACACTCAAAAGAACGTAATTAATAATGATGAAAATCAAAAACAAGACAGAAAATATAAGTTTTTTGTTCCTAAACAACCAGTTACCATAAAGCAAAAAAATTATAATCTAACTGATTATATTACTTTAGTTGATAATTTAGAGAATGAGGTTCCAAGACAAAGCTCGGAATATAATAATATTTTGGTTAGTTGTACACATAGGAATATTGTAATTAAAAATAATATTATAAATTCTATGTCTGAGAATGGAAATTAC
>DBFVHV010000136.1:0-4330 GCA_048524165.1 Streptococcus sp. | reverse complement strand
GGATATGCCTTCTCTACTGCGTTCAATAGCATAATGAAGATGGTCTGCAAGAGCGATAAAAAAAGAGGGGTCAAACTTAGTTTGCAGGACAGCTTCAGCAAAAGTGATGATATTCAAAAAGACCTGCATTTCAGCATCAGGCAAATCTACATAAACACGAGTCCATTCGGCCACTGTCTCCGGATTTTCCAAGACAAAGGTCTTTTCAATCTTCTCTTTATCAACCGTCTCTCCGACCTTCTTTTGAAAGCCTAGTCCCTTACCCATAACAATGTATTCTACGTCATTATCCCTGGCTTGGACTACATTGTTATTTAAAATTTTTTCAATTTGCATCATGATCCCTCATCATTTAAGCGTTTCTTTTATTTTACCAAATTTTTAATGAGAAACCTAATGACTATAAACAAAAAGTGCTGGCTTTACCAACACTTTTTCTACAGTTCTGTTCGATTTTCGATGGCCCTTAGCAAGGTTACTTCATCAGCGTACTCGATGTCAGAACCAACAGCTAGCCCACGCGCTAAGCGGGTCACCTTGATCCCTGCAGGTTTGAGGACACGTGAAATATACATGGAGGTTGCCTCACCATCGGCTGTTGCATTAGTTGCGATGATGACCTCGTCAACCTCGCTATCCATAAGACGGGTAATCAAACTCTTTAAATTAATATCATCTGGTCCAACACCATTCATAGGAGAGATAAGCCCTTGAAGCACATGGTAGAGACCACGATATTCCTGAATCTTTTCCATAGCAGAAACATCTTTAGAGTCCTCAACAACCAAAATCTTAGTACGGTCCCTAGTTTCATCCGTACAAATATTACATGGGTCATCATCAGTCAAGCGACCACAAACTGAACAATAGGTCAATTCACGTTTTGCTGCTAAAAGATTTTTTGCAAAATCATTGACATCTTCATCAGACATGCTAATGGTATAGAAAGCCAGACGTGTCGCCGTCTTAGCCCCAATTCCTGGAAGTTTTGAAAAACTATCAATCAGTTTAGCAATTGGAGTAGGATAAAGCATGAGGTCCTCCATTTCTTTTATATTTCTCAATTCATATCATAAAGAACAAATACTCAAACACTATATCACAGAAAAATCTCTCATGCAAGGCACAAGAGATTTTATATTATTAGTGAGTGTTTTGATAAAGTTCCATGATAGCTTTAACGGCATTTTGATGGGCCTTACTCTTCCAGTCTAAAGCATGTGGGTACATAATACCAACCGCCAACTTAGTACCATCTTTGGCTGTCGCATAGGCAACAGCATTAAGGTTAACTGTCGTTACTGAATTTCCTGAACCATCTGTTGCATAAGTTTCGGCTGTCCCTGTTTTACCACTAATTGGAATAATAGAACTTGCCATAGCTTTACCAGTTGCAAGGCTAGAACCTGAATTGACCACGTCATTAAACCCTTGTTGGATAATCCCTAATTGCTCAGAATCTAAGGATAAGTTGTTAAGGACGCGCGTGTCTACAGTTGAAGATAAAGTTCCTAGACTACCATTTTCACCAGCATCATAGATTCCTCCGACGATGTGAGGCGCTACACGTTTTCCACCATTTGCGATTGAGGCAACATACTGAGCCAACTGAATAGTTGTATAAGAGTCATATTGTCCAAAGGCCTCTGTCAAGACATTGGCTACATTATAATTCTTGGAAATGTAACCTTCTGATTCTCCTGGTAAATCAAGTCCCGTAGACACCCCCATACCAAATTCAGCATAGGTATCACGAAGCGTCGTCATCGCCTTTTCCATATTATCAGTCGACAAGGACATCCCTGGAACATACTGTTGTCCAAGAAGCTTGATAGCAATCTGAACCATATAGGTATTTGAGGAATATTCTAAGGCCTGAGTTGCGGTAATGGCACGACTACCTTGATCTGTAAACCAAGAGGTAATCGAGGGCGAACCAGCAATATTAATAGGTTGGTCAGTTAATACCTGGTCCCCATAAATAGCACCCGAGCGCCAACCTGCGGTTAAAGTAGCCCCCTTAACTACAGAACCTGGAATGAAGACATCGGTGATGGTCCCTAAAGCATCAGCTTTAAAATCCTGTGCCCCTTGCTCGTGTTTTTGTCCTGCCATAGCAAGGACAGCACCAGTATCTGCATTCATAACTACTGCATACATACCTTCAGAATAGGTCGCTTTATTCTCTGAAATCTCAGAAGAAAGTTGTTGGCCAAGGATATCTTCAACTCCCTTTTGGAAATCAAGGTCGATGGTCAACTGTAGGTTATTTCCCTTGCTACCTTTCTGAGTGATTTTATCACTATCAACCTTACCTTCCTTGTCCACAGTAATCTCACGAACAGTATGTTTTCCTTGGAGATTCTCTTCGTACTCTTTTTCCAAATAAGAGGTCCCTACACGGTCATTTAGGGCATATCCTTTTTTAAGATATTCCTTAGCATCCTCCTGAGGCAGTCCTGCTTCTGAACTTGAAACCCTACCGATAAGAGGGGACAAGGCCGAATCAGACGTATGACGTTCCCAATCCTTAGCAACTGTAATTCCGTTAAGTTCCTTCTGCTTGGCTGCCACAATCGCAATCTGATCAGGAGTCAAGTCCGCCGTCTTCAGTGTGACTGTTGAGAAATTAGAAACAGCATTCATCTGAGAATAGATGTAGACTATCTTTAGCTCGTCCTCAGAATAATCAACAGCTTCATAAGGAACCGCATCAACAGCATTATTGTAGATAGTAGCTTCTGCTAATTTGTTACCAAATTTATCTGTTTTCTTGTCATTAGGAAGATCATTAACCACACGCTTATAGTTAGCCGAATCAGCTAAATAAAAGTCCCGTTTCTGGCGGTCTGTGACCTTAGTCTCTGTCAACGTCACCAAAGTTGCCAATCTTTCCGCAACATTCTTCATAGTATCTGATGACACTAGATTACTACGTGTAAAGGTGATAACATCCTTACTCTGATTGGTAGTAAGAGCAACCCCCTTGGCATCAAAGATTTGCCCACGTTCGCTTGCAATCCTAACCGTATACTTGGAGTTATCCTCTAATTTTTTAGTATAAAAAGATTTGTTATAAACCTGCATATAGGTCAAACGCGCAAAAAGTAACAAAAAAAGAACAAAGACGACACCAAAAAGTAAGTAAACACGACGCGAGATGTTTACTGGCTTTCTAGGTTTATTCGCTCGTTTTTCTTTTCGCTTCTGACGCCGTTTTTTCCATTTTTGACTATTTTTTTCCCAAAATGATGTCACTTTTTTTCCTCTATGTTCTTATAAAAATTCTCTTATATTTTATCACAAATCATCTTTAGCAAACTTAAAAAACTATAGAAATATTAAAAAAACTTGCCTCAATTTGAGACATGTTTTTCAAATTTATAATGACAATTTTTTCATCCAGCTAGGAATAGCTTTGCTGATGTGAGTCGGCAAAACCACATAGGCATTTTCAGCGAGATTATCCGCAATAGCTGAGTGAAGCCAGGTCGCAATGATGACTGCCTTATAAGAGTCAGTTGAGGCAAATTGGGCAAGAAAACCAGTAACCATACCAGCCAAGGTATCTCCCATTCCTCCCGTCGCCTGATAGGGCCCACCGACCTCTAACTGGGCTACTTCTGCTCCCTGATAAACAGCTGTCTTATGACTCTTAGCAACTAGAATTGTCCCACTTTGGAACTCCTCTAAGGCTCTTTGAGTATTGGAAACCGACTGCTCTGAAATAGCTAAACCAGACAGCCTTTCCCATTCCTTTTGATGGGGAGTGAGTATAAGGTGACACTCTGGCAAGCTGCTCTTATTTTTCTTTGCCAAAAGGTTAAGGGCAGAACCATCAACAACCAAGTTCTGGTTTGACCTAATATTCGCCAAGACCAAATCAAAGGCACGACCAGCCGTCTCCTCCTCACCTAGACCAGAGCCGATTAAAATAACATCTGCTGCTCTAAGGTTATCAAGAAATCTTTCAGTCTCTCTTAGGTCAAAGGCCATAGCTTCAGGGAGGTGAGCATGGAGAGCTGTGATATTTTCACGATCTGTAGCAACTGTAACCAAGCCCGCACCACTGTTGACACAGGCAATAGCAGCCATAATGATGGCACCACCATAAGGATAAAGTCCACCAACCAAAAGTACTCGACCATAAGAGCCCTTGTGAGACTCTCTCAATCGAGGGCTAATCACTTGCCTAGCTAAATCGTCATCAACTTTCATAAGCTATCCTTTCGCACTACGAAGAGCAGCTTGATAGGTCTGTTCCATCAGCATAGTAATAGTCATAGGACCTACACCACCTGGGACAGGCGTGATCATGCCAACCTTCTCT
>DBFVHV010000135.1:0-2538 GCA_048524165.1 Streptococcus sp. | reverse complement strand
CCAAGATTACCATTATGAAAGACACTACTAATGATGGTGTTGCCAATGGTCATCAACCAACTCATGTAAAGCAAACGTCTGAGAAAAGCCATACGGTCGTGTGTATAATGGAAACTATCAGCTGCTAGAAAGAGGAAGATAGGAAAAACTAACCGCCCTAACATAGTCAACCATAGTGGCACTCCAATACCCTCAAACATCTGATGGACGTGATCCAAAAACATAAGTACAATAGCCAGGTATTTCAAATTAGTCGCATTGCATAGCTTTTTAATATCATTCATTTTAATGCTCCTTTAATTTTCAGCATATTAAATGATACCATAACTAGAACATAAATTCAAAAGAATATTTGAAGAATTTTGATATGATTTTTAGCTGTTTATGTCATACAATTTTTCATGATAATTTATACTACATTAAGACAATAAGTTTAGATTCTCGACCCTCCCCAAGCATTTCTACAGGCTTTATGCTATAATGGTTAAGCATTTTATGTATTATCACAATTAAAATAACAACCATTATCTCTAACAAGAAAGGAAGTACATCATGTCTTTTGACGGCTTTTTTCTTCATCATATGACGGCCGAGCTACGTGAGCAGGTGCTTTACGGGCGTATCCAAAAGGTTAATCAACCTTTTGAGCGTGAATTGGTGTTGACCATTCGTAACAATCGTCAGAATTACAAGCTTCTGCTTTCGGCTCACCCTGTCTTTGGCCGTATCCAAACGACCAAGGCCGAGTTGCCAAATCCGCAGAATCCAAACACCTATACCATGATTATGCGTAAATACCTTCAGGGAGCGGTTATCGAGGATATCCAGCAGGTAGAAAATGACCGTATTCTTGAGATTTCCGTGTCTAACAAAAACGAAATCGGTGACAGCGTTAAGGTTACTCTTGTTATGGAAATTATGGGGAAACACTCCAATATTATCCTTATCGACAAGAACGAGAGCAAAATCATCGAGTCTATCAAACATGTTGGTTTCTTGCAAAATAGTTACCGAACTATTCTGCCCGGCTCTACCTATATCGCTCCGCCTAAGACGGACGCCAAGAATCCTTTCGACCTTCCAGATGAGAAGCTCTTTGAAATCTTACAGACGGAGGATTTATCAGCTAGAAACCTTCAAAAACTCTTCCAAGGGTTGGGGCGTGATACGGCCAATGAATTATCAGCCTTATTAGAGACTGATAAACTCAAGAATTTCCGTGCCTTCTTTAATCGTGAGGTCCAACCTAATCTTACTTCTAAGGCTTTTTCAGCTGTAAGATTCTCAGATAGTCAGGACCAACCTGAGTTTGAGACCTTGTCAGCGCTCTTGGACTACTACTACTTGGACAAGGCGGCGCGTGACCGTGTGGCTCAACAGGCTAGTGATCTGATCCATCGTGTGCAAAATGAGCTAGAAAAAAACAAGAAGAAACTTGTTAAACAGGAGAAAGAGCTCGCTGCTACTGAAAATGCTGAAGATTTCCGTCAAAAAGGGGAACTTTTGACCACCTACCTTAGCATGGTGCCGAATGACCAGGATAGTGTCGAGCTAGACAACTACTACACTGGCGAAAAGATTACCATTCCTCTAAATGTGGCTCTTACGCCTAACCAGAATGCTCAGCGTTACTTCAAGAAATACCAGAAACTCAAGGAAGCTGTTAAGCACTTGACTGGATTGATTGAGGAAACCAAACAGACAATTGACTATTTAGAAAGTGTTGAATTCAGTCTGTCTCAAGCCAATATGGATGAAATCGAGGATATTCGTGAAGAGCTTGTTCAGGCTGGCTTTATGAAGCGTCGTTCAACTGACAAACGTCACAAACGCAAGAAACCTGAACAGTATCTGGCTTCTGATGGCAAGACCATTATCATGGTTGGTCGTAATAACCTACAAAATGAGGAGTTGACCTTCAAGATGGCTAAGAAGGGCGAGCTTTGGTTCCACGCCAAGGATATCCCAGGTAGTCACGTGGTCATCAAGGACAATCTTAACCCAACTGACGAGGTTAAAACAGATGCGGCTGAATTGGCAGCCTACTACTCTAAGGCCCGTCTGTCAAACTTGGTTCAAGTGGATATGATTGATGTTAAGAAACTCAACAAACCAACAGCAGGTAAACCTGGATTTGTGACTTATACGGGACAAAAGACCTTACGTGTCACACCAACTGAAGAAAAAATCGATAGCATGCGGATGAAATAAACTACTTTATAAAATCAAACTCTCTTGTTGCTGATACAAGAGAGTTTTTCTATGTCGTAAACTAAGTAGGTTAGTTTCAGAAATGAATGATATTTTCTTCAAGTTTTCATTACTTTTTTCCGTCGACTATGCTAAACTATAAGGGTAATTACCAATATTAAAGGAGACTTTCAATGAAGGCTCTTATGTCATATACGAGTTCTGTTTTAGAATGGTTAGGGCGCTCTGTGGGGCTCTTAGTCTTCGGGCTATTATTTGTTACTGCTTTACTCATTCGCACGACCATGATGACTGGATACTTTGAGTGGGCAGAGATTAGTAGCGTTC
>DBFVHV010000134.1:0-5159 GCA_048524165.1 Streptococcus sp. | reverse complement strand
TGCTGGTCTTGAAGTAGAACGTATCGTCAACGAACCAACAGCAGCAGCTCTTGCTTATGGTTTGGACAAGACTGACAAAGAAGAAAAAATCTTGGTATTCGACCTTGGTGGTGGTACATTCGACGTATCTATCCTTGAACTCGGTGATGGTGTCTTTGATGTATTAGCAACTGCAGGGGATAACAAACTCGGTGGTGATGACTTTGACCAAAAAATCATCGACTACTTGGTTGAAGAATTCAAGAAAGAAAACGGCATCGACTTGTCAACAGACAAGATGGCCCTTCAACGTTTGAAAGACGCAGCAGAAAAAGCTAAGAAAGACCTTTCAGGTGTAACTTCAACACAAATCAGCTTGCCGTTCATCACGGCTGGTGAAGCTGGACCTCTTCACTTGGAAATGACTTTGACTCGTGCTAAATTCGATGATTTGACTCGTGACCTTGTAGAACGTACTAAAACTCCAGTTCGCCAAGCCCTTTCAGATGCAGGTTTGAGCTTGTCAGAAATTGACGAAGTTATCCTTGTCGGTGGTTCAACTCGTATCCCAGCTGTTGTAGAAGCAGTTAAGGCTGAAACTGGTAAAGAACCAAACAAATCAGTTAACCCTGATGAAGTAGTTGCCATGGGTGCTGCTATCCAAGGTGGTGTGATCACTGGTGATGTTAAAGACGTTGTCCTTCTTGACGTAACGCCATTGTCACTTGGTATCGAAACAATGGGTGGTGTCTTCACAAAACTCATCGACCGCAACACAACAATTCCAACATCTAAATCACAAGTCTTCTCAACTGCAGCAGATAACCAACCGGCCGTTGATATCCACGTTCTTCAAGGTGAACGCCCAATGGCAGCGGACAACAAGACTCTTGGACGTTTCCAATTGACTGATATCCCAGCTGCACCTCGTGGTATCCCACAAATCGAAGTAACATTTGATATCGATAAGAACGGTATACTATCAGTTAAGGCGAAAGATCTTGGAACTCAAAATGAACAAACAATTGTCATCCAATCTAACTCAGGTTTGACTGATGAAGAAATTGAAAAAATGATGAAAGATGCTGAAGCAAATGCCGAAGCAGATGCAAAACGTAAGGAAGAAGTAGATCTTCGTAACGAAGTCGACCAAGCTATCTTTGCCACTGAAAAAACAATCAAAGAAACAGAAGGTAAAGGCTTCGATACAGAACGTGATGCTGCTCAATCAGCACTTGATGAGCTTAAGAAAGCTCAAGAAGACAACAACTTGGACGAAATGAAAGCAAAACTTGAAGCGTTGAACGAAAAAGCTCAAGGACTTGCAGTTAAACTATACGAACAAGCTGCGGCAGCACAACAAGCTCAAGCAGGAGCAGAAGGTGCACAAACAGCTGATTCATCAAACAATGGTGATGATGTCGTAGATGGTGAGTTTACTGAGAAATAAAATAGTCCAGCGGACTATGTTATCCAGAGCTTGAAAATCAGGCAAGTATAAGAAGAAATCCAGAGGTTGCAAACCAGCCTCTGTTTTTCGGTAAAATAAGTGAAGTGAATATAATATGTATTTTTACTTCGTATCGTAACAAATAAAATAGAAAGGAACAAAGAGTGTTCGTCGTTGAACACGGGCTATGGAATAAGCCAAGAAGATAGATGGTTTCGAGAGACTAGGAGTTTATCTTCGAAACTGTTACTTTGGCTATCTCCATTAGATGCCCTTTGTATCTAAAATTATGAACAATACCGAATATTACGATCGTCTTGGGGTATCTAAGGATGCCTCTCAAGACGAAATTAAGCGTGCCTATCGTAAGATGTCTAAAAAATACCACCCAGATATCAATAAAGAACCAGGTGCGGAAGAAAAATATAAAGAGATTCAAGAGGCCTATGAAACCCTAAGTGATGACCAAAAACGTGCAGCCTATGACCAATACGGACCAGACGGTGCGAATGGATTTGGCGGTCAAGGTGGCTTTGGTGGCTTTGATGGCGGTGCTGGCTTCGGAGGTTTTGAGGACATCTTCTCAAGCTTCTTTGGTGGCGGTCCTACTCGCAATCCAAATGCTCCTCGTCAAGGAGATGACCTTCAGTACCGTGTCAACTTAAGCTTTGAAGAGGCGATTTTTGGTGCAGAAAAAGAAGTACACTACAATCGCGAAGCGACATGTAAGACATGTTCAGGATCTGGTGCAAAACCTGGAACAAGTCCTGTAACCTGTGGTCGCTGTCATGGTCAAGGGATCATCAATGTTGATACGCAAACACCACTTGGTATGATGCGTCGTCAAGTAACCTGTGATGTCTGTCACGGAACAGGTCAAGAAATCAAGGATCCTTGTCAAACTTGTCGTGGACCAGGTCATGAAAAACAAAGCCATAAAGTATCCGTCAAGATTCCAGCAGGTGTTGAAACAGGCCAACAAATCCGTCTTGCAGGCCAAGGTGAAGCTGGTTTCAACGGTGGTCCTTATGGAGACCTCTTTGTAATCATCAATGTTAATCCGAGCGATAAATTTACTCGTGATGGATCAACAATCTACTATACACTTAACATTTCCTTTGTCCAAGCAGCTCTTGGTGACACCGTTGAAGTACCTACCGTTCACGGTAATGTTGAGATGACTATTCCAGCGGGTACTCAAACAGGTAAAACTTTCCGTCTAAAAGGAAAGGGAGCGCCACGTCTTCGTGGAGGTTCACAAGGAGATCAGCACGTTACTGTCAAGATTGTAACTCCTACGAAGCTGAATGACGCCCAAAAACAGGCTCTCCTAGCATTCGCAAAAGCAAGTGGTGATGAAAAGATTGCACCACAGAAAAAAGGATTCTTTAACAAAGTAAAAGATGCTTTGGAGGATTTATAAAGAAAGGACGCTAAAAGCGTCTTTTTCTTTATGTCGGGATCTGTACGGGGTCAGTTATTGATCGACATACTTTTTAATCTCAAAAAAATCTGATATGATAATTTTATGGTTAGATACAAAGCGACAATTTCTTATGATGGGACACTTTTCTCAGGTTTTCAAAGACAACCAAATGCTCGTTCTATTCAAGAAGAGATTGAAAAGACTCTTTTGCGGTTAAATAGTGGTACCCCTGTAACTGTACACGGGGCAGGCCGAACAGATGCTGGTGTTCATGCTTATGGACAAGTTATCCACTTTGACTTACCTCAGGAGAGGGATCCAGAGAAGCTGCGTTTTGGTTTAGATACACAGTGCCCAGATGATATTGACATTGTTAGTATCGAACTTGTATCGGAGGAATTTCATGCACGTTATAATAAGCATAGTAAAACCTATGAGTTCCTAGTAGATGCAGGGCGACCTAAGAACCCTATGATGCGTAATTATGCTACCCACTATCCCTACCCTCTAAGTCTAGCTCCTATGCAAGAGGCTGCTATGGAATTAATCGGCACACATGATTTTACAGGCTTCACAGCTTCAGGGACCTCTGTAGAAAATAAAGTGCGTACAATTACCCAGGCTAGTGTATCTATCGATGAGAAAACTGGGTTTTATATCTTTACTTTTTCTGGGAATGGCTTTCTTTATAAGCAAGTTAGAAATATGGTTGGAACATTGTTGAAAATTGGAAATGGACGCATGCCAGTTTCGCAAGTGAAGACAGTGTTGGAGAGTCGTGACCGCAATCTTGCGGGACCAACCGCAGCAGGTAATGGGTTATATTTGAAGGAGATACGATATGAGTGATGAATTGGTATTAGCGATTTCAGGGAATGATATTTTTAGTGGTGGCGGGCTTCATGCAGATTTAGCGACATTTACCACTAATAAACAACATGGTTTTGTGGCTATTACCTGTCTAACAGCTATGACTGAGAATGGTTTTGAGGTTATTCCAATCGATAGTAAGGTATTTAAACAACAACTTGACTCACTAAAAGATGTCCCTTTCTCAGCAATAAAAATTGGTTTATTACCTAATGTTGAAATTGCGGAATTAACCTTAGACTTTGTTAAAAAGCATCCTGAAATTCCAATTGTATTAGATCCCGTTTTAGTTTGCAAGGAGACACATGACGTTGAGGTTTCACAGCTACGTGATGAATTGGTTAAATTCTTCCCTTATGTTACAGTCATTACTCCGAATCTCCCAGAAGTAGAACTTCTTATTGACAAAAAAGTCCAAACTATTGATGATATGAAGCTTGCAGCTAGTAGCTTAAAAGAATTGGGGGCTAAGACTGTCGTCGTTAAGGGTGGCAACCGTCTAGATGGTAATAAAGCACTAGATGTCCTATATAACGGGAAAGAATATAAAATATTCGAGGAACCTGTTCTAGATAAAAATAATACAGGGGCAGGATGTACATTTGCTTCCAGTATAGCCAGTGAATTAGTCAAAGGATTTTCAGAAACGGAAGCTGTAGCCAATGCTAAGGTTTTTGTTTTTGAATCAATTAAACAGTCGAATGAATTTGGAGTCGTTCAATATGCAAAATAAGAAAACAAAGAAACTAACGTTATTGGCCATTTTAACGGCTTTATCAGTAACCTTTGGGTTTGTAGCGAAAATTCCAACTCCAACAGGACTATTGACTTTGGTAGATGCAGGGATTTACTTCACAGCCTTCTACCTTGGTAAGAAGGAGGGAGCTATCGTAGGAGGTCTATCTGCTTTTTTGATTGATCTCTTATCATCTGCTCCGCAATGGATGTTCATAAGTCTAATTATCCATGGTGCACAAGGCTATTTTGCAGGGCTAAAAGGTGGCTACCGTCCCCTAGGACTACTACTAGCCACCGTTGTAATGGTTGGTGGTTACGCCCTTTCTTCGGTGTTTATGTACGGAACAGGAGCTTCAATCGCAGAGGTAGTTCCTAATTTTTGTCAGAACGGTTTAGGCATTGTAATTGGTTGGCTATTATATCAAGCGTTCAAAAAAGTTAACTCAAAAAAATGAAAACAGATTTGTAATAAACATCTTGACAGCTGGCCAAATGGGTGTTAAGATATAAAAGTTGTCTTAAGCGACTTGTCTCAAACTCGTAAAGGTTCCAAAGCTTTAAAAAAGTTATTGACAAGGCTGATAAGAGATGATATTATAAATAAGCTGTTTCGGAAGGGACGGCCAGTACCGAGAAGTGAAAAAAACTTCAAAAAAGGTGTTGACAAGCTATTCTAGATTTGCTAGAATATAGGAG
>DBFVHV010000133.1:0-6232 GCA_048524165.1 Streptococcus sp. | reverse complement strand
AAATAACGAAAACCGTGTAGCCCTTACACCTGCAGGTGTCCAAAGTCTTGTAGCTAAGGGACATGTGGTGTTAATCGAAACAAATGCAGGCCTTGGTTCTGGTTTTACTGATGCAGATTATGCAAACCAAGGTGCTAAAATCGTTGCAACTGCTGTAGAAGCATGGTCAGCTGAGCTTGTCGTTAAAGTTAAGGAACCACTTGCTGCTGAATATGGTTTCCTCCGCGAAGATCTTTTGCTGTTTACTTACTTGCACATGGCGGCAGCTCCGGAATTGGCAGATGCTATGGTCAATGCTAAGACAACAGGTGTTGCCTACGAAACTGTTCGTAGCCAAGAGGGGCATTTACCACTTTTGGTTCCAATGAGTGAGGTTGCAGGACGTATGGCTGTTCAAATCGGTGCTCATTTCTTGACCAAACAAGAGGGTGGGTCTGGTGTCCTTTTAGGAGGTGTACCTGGAGTTCCTAAAGGAAAAGTTACAATTATTGGGGGTGGTGTCGTAGGGACACATGCAGCCCGTATTGCTCTTGGACTTGGAGCTCAAGTGACTATCCTTGATATCAGTGCCAAACGTTTGTCTGTCCTTGAAGAAGTTTTCGGTAGTCAAATTCAAACCCTTATGTCAAATCCGTTCAACATCGAAGCTAGTGTCCGTAACGCTGACGTGGTTATCGGTGCAGTTCTTATTCCAGGTGCTAAAGCGCCAAAACTTGTTACTGACCATATGGTTAAACAAATGCGTCCAGGTTCTGTTATTGTTGACGTTGCCGTTGACCAAGGTGGGGTTGTTGAGACTGCGGATCGCGTGACAACTCACGATGAGCCTGTTTATGAAACACACGGTGTCCTTCACTATGCTGTTGCTAATATCCCAGGTGCAGTAGCACGTACATCAACTATTGCTCTTACCAATGTTACCCTTCCTTATATCGAAGCTCTCGCAGGAGTAGGCTTCAAACAGGCCGTTGAAAATGATGAAGGCCTTCGTCAAGGGGTAACGACTTACCAAGGTCACATCACTAGCCAACCTGTTGCAGAAGGATTGAACAGAAGCTACACAGCTATTGACGAATTGCTATAAGTTTATAATTCTATCAGAATGGAAGAAGAAGTCACGCCATGATTTGGTGTGACTTTTTTGGTTAGGATAAGAGGTGATCGTGTGTTTGATAGTTATTGTCAAGTGTCCACAAAGCTTAAAACTGTTTATTTTTTTTTCTAATTTAGGTCTTATTTTGTGCTATAATGAGTAGAAATATCAACATTAGTAATGAGTACCTATGACTCTTTTTGTTTTTACTTAAAAAATACACTTATAAGGAGACTTTACCATGGGCAATCATATCCGCGTTTTCACAGCAATTATTTTCTCTCAGCTTGTCGTTTTTTATTTAGGTCTTCAAATGGATGTATCATTGACCGAGATTCTACTTAAAGTAGGTGTGGCCTCCCTGTTTGAAATGATTTATCATGTGGTGCTTGCTCGTAAGATAGGAGCAACTATTTCTTTCAAAGCTTTTTGGAAAAACTGTGAACAACTCTTTAGAAAAAATGTTGTGCTCTTCAATTTTTTAGTTCTTTACCACATCATTTTCAAAGGTGGGGATTTCATGTCCTTTATTATTTGGCAAGTTTTCTTTGTCGTCTTGGTGACTACTATCATTTTGGCGTCAAATGATGCACCGGAATCACGATAATACTTAGATTTTGCAATGAAAGAGTGTAGATAATGTTTAGCATTCAAAGAAATCATTTGTCAGACCAGGGCATCGACTATATCACTTTTGGTAGGGGGAAAAAAACTCTCATTATCATTACGGGGCTAAGCTTGCAACGATTAGGTGATATGTCCAACCTGACTATTTACTCACTATTTTCTCGATACGCTAGGGAGTACAAGGTCTATATTTTTGATAGAAGGGACCATATCGAAGAAGGCGTTACTATTGAGGATATGGCGGACGAGCTCTATCAGTCCTTGCAAGAATTACATATTGATAATGCCTCGATTATAGGCATGTCACAGGGAGGCATGATTGCTCAGCTATTTGCTATCAAATATCCTCAAAAGGTGAAAAAGCTAGTATTAGCTCTAACACTCTCTCGCAATAATACCATCAGTAGAGAAACTATCAGAGGGTGGATAGAGATGGCAGAAAATGGTGATATGGATAAGCTCAATAAGGATTCCATGAGTAAAACATTTTCTTCTCCTTTATTAAGAAAGTTATATCTGATTAATAGGCTATTTTTAAGGTCTGTGAGTAAAGAAAAACGCAATCGCTTTGTCAATCAAGCCAAGTCTATTCTTGAGTTCGACTGCTATAAGTCACTTAATAAAATCACCTGTCCGACGCTTGTTATAGGAGCTAAAAAAGATCTGGTTCTGGGAGTGGATGGTGCAAGAGAACTTGCGAACAGCATTCCCCATGCTTCCTATTATGAATTTGACAGACTGGGACACGCAGCTTACGTTGAAAGTAGACGGTTCGATAAAGTTATATTAGAATTTCTGTAATAAATTCTTTAGAAAACTAATTTTTAACGAGTGTTTATATCTCCAATGACATAAGATATGAAAGCGGTTATGGCAAAAGCTATAGCCTTTTTTGATTTCCGGTTCAGATATGTGCAGTCTGAAAAATTAAATGATAGAATGGCACTAGATAGGAGGATACAGAAATGTTAAACTATGATTTGATTGTTATCGGTTTTGGTAAAGCCGGTAAAACGTTGGCTGCTAAGATGAATGCGGCTGGTAAGAAAGTTGCTATCATCGAGCGCAGTAAAGCGATGTATGGTGGTACTTGCATTAATATTGCGTGTATCCCAACCAAGACAATGATTGTTGCGGCTGAGAAGGGCTGGTCATTTGACGATACCATGAAAGAACGTGGTGCGGTGACTGGTCGTCTTAATGCTAAGAATTATAAAATGTTGGCAGACAATGGCGTTGATGTCATTGATGCAGAGGCACATTTTGTGTCAAATAAGGTCATCGAAGTGGTGGCTGGTGATAACCGTCAAGAGCTTACAGCTGAGACTATTGTCATCAATACAGGTGCGGTGTCTAATGTCTTACCTATTCCTGGGTTGACAACAACTAAGCATGTCTACGATTCAACTGGTATTCAAACCCTTGAAGCTTTGCCAAAACGCTTGGGTGTCCTAGGTGGTGGTAATATCGGTCTTGAATTTGCTGGCCTTTATAACCGTTTGGGAAGCCAAGTGACTGTCTTGGATGCAGTGACTAGCTTCTTGCCACGTGTAGAGCCATCTATTGCTAAGTTGGCTAAGGAATACATGGAAGAGGATGGCATTGTCTTTGAGCAAGGTGTGAAAACTTCCGAAGTTAAGAATGACGGTGATGAAGTTGTCGTTGTTACTGATAAAGGTGAGTTTCGTTTTGATGCTCTCCTCTATGCGACAGGACGCAAGCCTAATATTGAACCTCTTCACTTGGAAAATACCGATATTGCTTTGACAGAACGTGGCGGTATCCAGGTCAATAAGCATTTGGAAACAAGTGTTCTGGGTGTCTTTGCAGTGGGTGATGTTAATGGTGGCCTTCAATTCACTTATATCTCACTAGATGATTTCCGTATTGTCTTTAATTACTTAACAGGGGATGGTAGCTATAACCTTGAAACACGTGGAGTTGTTCCAACTGCCATGTTCCTCAATCCACCTTTGGCTCAGGTTGGCCTTACTGAAGACCAAGCCAAGGAACAAGGTTTGCCAGTAGCGGTTAAAGAAATGCCAGTGGCAGGCATGCCTCGTGGTCATGTGAACGGTGATTTGCGTGGTGCCTTCAAAGCTGTGGTAAATCCTGAAACTAAGGAAATTTTGGGAGTGACCCTCTTTGGTCAAGAATCTCATGAAATTATCAATTTGATTACCCTAGCTATGAACCATGGTATTCCATATACAGATTTAGCTAAGCAAATCTTCACTCACCCAACTATGGCTGAGAACCTAAACGATTTGTTTGCGATTTAACATGAAAAGAGCCGAGAGGCTCTTTTTTTGTGAGTATATCATCCATGCAAGGCGACACTCTGGGTTAGATGTCGCTTTTTTTGCGCTTTGATGATAAGATAGAAGTGACATAGGAAAATTCCTTAGATTGGTGCTCTTAATCCACTCAGGGAGGTTGATTGACCTTGAGTCACCACTAGAATCTGTATGAAAAATCTAGAAAGACACTCGCCTGCAAATGCGTCTGTGAGTGTGTGTAACTTATGACTAAGAAAGTAGGAGTGGGCAAGGCTCACAGTAAGATTATTTTGATGGGGGAGCACTCGGTCGTTTATGGTCATCCTGCCCTTGCTCTCCCTCTTAAGGATATTGAGGTTGTTTGTCAGATTCAGGCGGCTGAGACTCCTTTGACGCTCAAAGCTCAGGATCCCTTGACGACGGCTATATTTTCAGCCCTTAACTATCTAAAAATCAAGAACCAGCCTATCAGCTATGACATTTCGTCAAGTGTTCCTGAAAAGCGTGGTATGGGGTCGTCTGCGGCTGTAGCTATTGCAGCAATTCGAGCGGTCTTTGATTATTTTGATCAGGAGCTTAGCCAGGAGACCTTGGAAATGCTAGTTCATCAGGCGGAGACCATTGCCCATAGTAAACCTAGTGGTTTAGATGCAAAGACCTGTTTGAGTGACAAAGCTATTAGTTTTACGCGTAATATTGGTTTCAAGGAAATTGAGGTCAATCTAGGTGCCTATCTGGTTATTGCTGATACGGGTATCCATGGAAACACCCGTGAAGCTGTGGAAAAGGTTGAAGCCATCGGTTTAGATGCCTTGTCAGACCTCAATCAATTGGGTGAATTAAGCCAGAAGGCGGAACTAGCCCTCGAAGCTAAGGACCAACATACCCTTGGACAGCTCATGTCTCAAGCCCATAATCATCTTAAATCTTTAGGCGTGTCTTGTGACTTGTCGGATCTTCTAGTAGCAACTGCTCTGGACCATGGTGCACTGGGGGCCAAGATGTCAGGTGGAGGACTGGGTGGCTGTATTATCGCCCTAACAAGTACTAAGGATCAAGCCCAAACGCTTGCTAAAAAACTTCAAGAAAAAGGAGCCGTAAACACGTGGATAGAAAGCCTGTAAGCGTCAAATCGTACGCAAATATTGCTATTGTCAAATACTGGGGTAAGGCTGATGCCGAGCGTATGATTCCTTCAACCAGTAGTATCTCACTGACTTTGGAAAATATGTATACGGAAACCAAGTTGTCTTTTCTGACAGAGGATGCGACCAGTGATGTCATGTATATCGATGACGAGCTCCAAGGGGAAAAAGAGACAACTAAGGCCAGCAAGGTTTTAGATCTCTTCCGTACTAATCCAAATCAGCATGTCAAGATTGAAACTTGGAACAACATGCCAACAGCAGCGGGTCTATCCTCAAGTTCCTCAGGACTTTCTGCCCTAGTTAAAGCAGCCAACGAGCTCTTCCAAGTCGGAAAAACGCAGTCTGAATTAGCTCAAATTGCCAAGTTTGCTTCAGGTTCATCATCACGGTCCTTCTTTGGACCATTGGCAGCCTGGGACAAGGATAGTGGTGAGGTTTACCCGGTTGAAACAGACCTTAAATTGGCCATGATTATGTTGGTTTTGACAGATCAGAAGAAACCCGTATCAAGCCGAGACGGTATGAAATTGTGTACCGAAACATCGACTTCCTTCCCAGAGTGGATTAAACAGTCTGAGCTGGATTATAAGGATATGTTGGCCTATCTCAAAGCAAATGATTTCCAAGCGGTCGGTGAGCTCACTGAAGCTAATGCCCTTCGTATGCACCAAACAACAAGTACGGCTAACCCTCCATTTTCATATCTAACGGAAGCCTCTTATCAGGCTATGGACAAGGTTAAGGCCATCCGTGCCTCTGGTGAGCAATGTTATTTCACTATGGATGCAGGACCAAATGTTAAGGTGCTCTGTCTGGAAGAAGATTTGGACCGCCTAGCAGACCACTTCCGCAAGGATTATCAGGTCATCGTTTCACGCACCAAGGAGTTGCCAGATGCTTAAGCAGTCGGTCAATCAGGTCACAGTAAAAACAGGTGGGAAACTCTACATTGCTGGAGAATATTCAGTCCTAACACCTGGGCAGACAGCACTAATCCAGTTCATTCCAATTTTCATGTCAGCAGAGGTCAAGGAAGCACAAACTACCCAGTTGACCTCAGACATGTTTGACTATAGTGTGGGTCG
>DBFVHV010000132.1:0-9528 GCA_048524165.1 Streptococcus sp. | reverse complement strand
CGTGAGCTCAGTCATTTACAAAAAGCTCAGAACTATGAGATTAAGGATTACTTGCAGATGTCCTATGCGACCAAGTCAAGTTTGGATTTACTGGAAAATGCTAGAACGGGCAAGAAACACGGATCTCTTTTCTGGCTCTTGGATGAAACCAAGACAGCTATGGGAATGCGTCTCTTGCGAACTTGGATTGATCGTCCTTTAGTGAATCAAGCCACTATCACCGAGCGTCAGAATATTATCCAAGTTTTCTTGGACAATTTCTTTGAGCGGAGTGACTTGACTGAGAGTCTAAAAGGTGTTTACGATATTGAGCGCCTGGCCAGTCGTGTTTCCTTTGGCAAGGCTAATCCTAAAGATTTGATTCAGCTAGGTCATACCTTAGCTCAGGTTCCGGTCATTAAGGCAATCTTGGAGTCCTTTAATGACGATGCCTTGTCACGTCTTTTACAAGAGTTAGATGCTCTGCCAGAATTAGAGAGTTTGATTCGGTCGGCTATTGATCCTGATGCCCCTGCAACCATTACAGAAGGTGGTATTATCCGTTCTGGTTTTGATGATACCTTGGACAAGTATCGCAAGGTGATGAGTGAGGGAACGTCATGGATTGCGGATATCGAAGCCAAAGAACGTGAGGCGTCTGGTATTACAACACTAAAAATAGATTACAACCGTAAAGATGGTTATTACTTCCATGTGACCAACTCTAACCTTAGCTTGGTTCCTGACCATTTCTTCCGCAAGGCAACCCTGAAAAATTCGGAGCGTTTTGGAACCGCTGAATTAGCTAAGATTGAAGGTGAAATGCTGGAAGCGCGTGAAAAATCATCAACGCTGGAATATGATATTTTCATGCGTGTCCGTGAGCAGGTTGAACGCTATATTGACCGTTTGCAATCTTTGGCTAAGGCTATTGCAACAGTCGATGTGCTTCAGAGTCTAGCTGTTGTAGCAGAGACCAATCATTATGTTCGCCCTATTTTCAATGATGAGCATCGTATTGTTATTGATCAAGGCCGTCATGCAGTGGTTGAGAAGGTTATGGGCGTTCAAGAATACATTCCAAACACCATTACCTTTGACAGTCAGACCAATATTCAGCTCATCACAGGACCAAATATGAGTGGTAAATCCACCTATATGCGGCAGTTAGCCTTGTCAGTAGTTATGGCTCAAATGGGGGCTTACGTACCAGCAGATAGTGTTGATTTACCAGTTTTTGACGCCATCTATACACGTATAGGTGCCGCAGATGACCTGATTTCAGGTCAGTCGACCTTCATGGTTGAGATGATGGAGGCTAATCAGGCCATTAAGCGAGCGACACCTAATTCCTTGATTATTTTTGATGAGTTGGGACGTGGGACAGCAACTTATGATGGTATGGCTTTGGCCCAGTCTATTATTGAGTTTATTCATGACAAGGTGGGGGCTAAGACCATGTTTGCTACCCATTATCATGAGTTGACAGCACTGTCAAACAGTTTGACACACCTTGTCAACGTCCATGTTGCGACACTTGAAAAGGACGGCGAAGTGACTTTCCTCCACAAGATTGTCGATGGTCCAGCCGATAAATCTTATGGTATTCATGTAGCTAAAATTGCAGGTTTACCAACAGATTTATTGAACCGTGCTGACACCATATTGACACAACTAGAAGGAGAGACGGTTGTAATCCAACCACAGGAAAAGGTATCGCCTCAAGAAAAGCCTGCCACTGAAACGCATGTCAATGAGCAAATCTCTCTCTTTGATGACTTTACTGAAAATCCGATTCTTCAGGAGTTGCGTGATTTGGACATTTACAACATGACACCGATGCAAGTCATGATGGCTGTAGCAGATTTAAAACAGAAATTATAAAAGAAGCTTGTCGATTGACAGGCTTCTTGTCTTTATAGGTGTTTCAATTCTTGATTGAGTTGTTCAATATCCTTTTTCATTTTCCAATAAGAGAAGGCCCAAACGAGCAGATAGATAATGCTGAATTCAATGACTAGCTCCAAGTAGAAAGTCAAACGTAGAGGAAACCATCCGCTGAGGGTAGCTAGTGGAATGAAACCAAGACAGGTCAAAGCATAGTGAGTGAGGGTTGCACGAAGTAAACTCCACTCAGCCTTACGGAAAATATAGCTAGCGACTTCAAAGAGGATACCAATAGCGAACCAAGTGATGAGGCAATAGGCCAAGACGATAGATCCATGAATCTGATGAGAGCTCATCCATTGTCCAATGCCTGAGTGGGGATTTAGAGGCATGTAGCTTGGCGCCCAGATAAGAGACATGACCATGGATACGGCAAGCCCGATAAGGATGCCAATTGTGCCTGATTTAAAAAGTTGTTTTTTCATTGTAATTTCTCCTTTATTGCTTTGAGGTAACGGCGTGATGAGTAGGTAGTTTCCTTGTTTTTTAGGTGAATTTCTACGAGGCCGTTAGGGGTGATGTTGAAGCGTTCAATTTCTTTGAGGTTGACAATCTCTGACTGTGAGATTTTGATAAAGTAGGACGGCAATATTTCTAAAACTTGATAGAGACGTAGGCCTAAGTGGTAGTCTCCTTGAATAGTTTCAGCTAGAACTTGACGATTTTCGATGTAAATTCTGGAAATAGCATTAGGCTCGATGAGATAAGTTTCGCCATCCTTTTTTCCCTTGAGTCGGTGGTTGTCATCCAAAGATTCGACAAACTCGACGACTTGTTTAATCTTTTGTGTCCGTCTAGGTGCTTGAATCTGCAACGTTTCTTCTTGAAATGCCGAGTCAATCTGAACTTTTATTTTCATAACTATCCTTTCATATTTGTAATTGAGGAGGCCTCCTCCCTTTCACATCTTTATTAACCACTATTTACTAGTCTACAGCAATAGCACTTGTCTATGTGGTCCTAAATGGTGTTTAAGTGGTTGAAAATATTCTAGAAAACCCCTATACTTAATGAAAACGCACTGACGAGGTAATCACATGAAATCGATAATGAAATGGATAGCAGGAATTTTTCTTGCTTTTAGCCTGATTTTGAGCTTTTTTACACCTTTTGAAAAAGCACTAACACTGAATTTGCTCTTATTTTATTTCTTTGTGAAGCAGTTTATGGATTCAACAAGCTCTCCTAGAACTTATCAATGGATTTTTCAAATTATTTATCTATTGATTTTTTCTGGACTCATTTGGTTCAACCTTCGTCATGGAGATATGATTGTTATTGCTGCAGCCTTATCTTGGCTAACAGTTGTATGTGAGTTGTGGCTTTATAGTAAGCGTAAGTAACAGTCAGCACCAGTGATCTATCAACCTTTTAGAAGGGAGAAAAACTAATTATGCCAAAAATCATTGAATTGCCTGAAGTGCTAGCCAATCAGATTGCTGCTGGTGAGGTCGTAGAGCGACCAGCTAGTGTAGTTAAAGAGCTAGTGGAAAATGCTATTGATGCAGGCAGCACCCAGATTACTATTGAAGTTGAAGAATCAGGCCTCTCAAAAATTCAAATCACAGACAATGGCGAAGGAATGGCTCAAGCTGATGTAGTTATGAGTTTGCGCCGTCATGCAACGAGTAAAATCAAAAATCAAGGAGATCTCTTTCGTATTCGAACCCTTGGATTTCGAGGTGAAGCCTTGCCATCAATAGCCTCAATCAGTCACCTAACTATTGTGACAGCAGCGGATGGAGAAGCCTATGGGACCAAACTTGTTGCTAAAGGTGGAGAAATTGAGAGTCAAGAGCCTATTTCAACCCCAGTGGGAACAAAGATTACCGTTGAAAACTTATTTTATAACACCCCAGCTCGTCTCAAGTATATGAAGAGTTTACAGGCTGAGTTGGCTCATATTGTCGATGTTGTCAATCGTTTGAGTTTAGCCCACCCCGAAGTGGCCTTCACCTTGCTTAATGACGGTCGTCAGTTGACACAGACATCAGGTACTGGAGACCTTCGTCAAGCTATTGCAGGGATTTATGGCTTAACAACAGCAAAAAAAATGGTGGAAATTTCAAATTCCGACCTTGATTTTGAAGTTTCTGGTTATGTCAGCCTTCCTGAATTAACGCGTGCTAATCGTAACTACATCACGATTCTCATTAACGGACGCTATATAAAAAATTTCCTACTTAACCGTGCTATTTTTGATGGTTATGGTTCTAAACTTATGGTGGGACGCTTCCCAATTGCGGTTATTGATATTCAGATTGATCCTTATTTGGCTGATGTCAATGTTCACCCAACAAAGCAGGAAGTACGCATCTCTAAAGAAAAAGAGCTCATGGCTCTTATCAGCTCTGCCATTGCTCAAAGTCTTAGAGAGCAGGATTTGATTCCTGATGCCCTTGAAAATCTAGCAAAGTCAAGTACTAGGGGCGCAACTAAGCCAGTTCAGACGAGTCTCCCACTCAAACAAACCAATCTTTACTATGATAGCAGTCGTAATGATTTCTTTGTCAAACCAGAGACCGTCCAGGAGGATATCAAACCTCTTGTATCAGAGTCAGAGTCTTCAGTTTCATCGGTAGAAAACAAACCGCAACCTACGGTTAAACAGGCAAAACGTTTAGCAGATAATGGTGATAACGAACACGAAAAACTTGATTATAAAAACAAGCCGAAACTGAAGCGCATGCTTGAAAATTTGGACAATGAGGAAACATCAACCTTCCCTGAATTGGAGTTTTTTGGTCAAATGCATGGAACCTATCTCTTTGCTCAAGGACAAGGTGGCCTTTACATCATTGACCAGCATGCTGCCCAAGAACGTGTTAAGTATGAGTACTATCGCGAAAAGATAGGTGAGGTTGACAGTAGTTTACAACAACTTTTGGTTCCCTATCTCTTTGAATTTTCAGGTTCAGACTACATTAGTTTACAAGAAAAAATGCCTCTTCTTAACCAGGTTGGCATCTATTTGGAGCCTTATGGGAATAATACCTTCATTCTTCGAGAACACCCTATCTGGATGAAGGAAGAAGAGATTGAATCTGCAGTCTATGAGATGTGCGACATGCTTCTCTTGACGAATGAAGTGTCTGTCAAGACCTACCGTGCAGAGTTAGCCATCATGATGAGTTGTAAACGTTCAATCAAGGCCAATCATGCTCTCGATGATTACTCTGCGCGTGACCTTCTAGTACAGCTTGCACAGTGTAAAAACCCCTACAATTGCCCTCACGGACGTCCTGTACTTGTCAACTTTACAAAGTCTGATATGGAAAAAATGTTCCGTCGAATTCAAGAAAATCATACTAGTCTACGTGACCTAGGGAAGTATTAAAACTTTTTTTCGTCTTACTTTACGAATAGGAATGTTAGATTTATAATAGTGGTGAAGACAAGGAATCTTCTAATGTTTTAGCACATCATTGTAGGATGGTTGACTGATTTTTAAGTTAGGAGGTAGAGTGATGAGACACCTAACAAAAACTAATAAACACTTTTTACTTGTTGGCTTAACATTTTTAGCGACTAGCTTGATTTTCTATATTTTGGCTTGGTTAGGTCGACCAAGTTTGGAGAATGCCCTAGTAAATGTTTCTAGCATTACCTTTACTTTAGGCGTTGTAACATATATTCTATTAGGCTTGAAGATGATTACAGATACTTTAAAGACGAGTAGTCATCCTTAAAATAGAGCAAACATAATCCACTTTCGAGTGGATTTTTTGTTACAATAGTACAGCAGTGCTTGAGGTGACAAAATAAACACTCAAGACAATTATCTTATAAGTATAAAATAACAAAGCAATCCATTGAAGATACGAACGAGAAAGGAAATCACACGCTATGTATGATTACATCAAGGGAACTCTAGTGAAAATTACCGCCAAGTATATTGTTATAGAAGCAAACGGCTTAGGTTATATTGTCACTGTAGCGAACCCATATAGTTTTTCTGACCAGATGAATCAGACTATCCAAGTCTACCTTCATCAGGTTATTAGGGATGACGCCCACCTTCTTTTTGGTTTCCATACTGAAGATGAAAAAGAAGTCTTCCTTAAGCTTATTTCAGTTTCTGGAATAGGTCCGACGACTGCTCTAGCCATTGTTGCTGTAGATGATAATCAAGGCTTGGTGGCTGCCATTGATAATAGTGACATCAAGTACCTGATGAAGTTTCCAAAGATTGGTAAAAAGACAGCCCAGCAAATGGTTTTGGACTTGGCAGGGAAATTTGCAGAGTTACCAACAGAAACGACCAAGACGACACCAAGTCAACCTGAAGGGAATCATCAGTTGGATGAGGCTATGGAAGCCTTGCTTGCTCTTGGTTATAAAGCTGCAGAACTTAAGAAAATCAAAGCCTTCTTCGAAGGAACTAATGAAACGGCAGAGCAATACATTAAATCAGCTCTTAAAATGTTGATGAAATGAGGTAAGTAATGGTCAATCGTTGTCGTTGGGTTCCAACAAACAATAAATTATATTGTGATTATCATGACAAGGAGTGGGGAAAGCCTATTGGTGACGATCAAAAACTTTTTGAGCTACTTTGCTTAGAAAGTTATCAGTCAGGGCTTTCTTGGTTAACTGTTTTAAATAAACGTCAGGCCTTTAATCGTGTTTTTCATAACTATGATATTGAGCGTGTTGCCCAGTTTAGCCTAAGTGAACTTGAAGAAGCGCTTCAAAATCCGGATATCATCCGTCACAAACGTAAGTTAGAAGCAACCGTAAATAATGCCAAACAAGTACTTAAACTCCAAGACGAATTCGGCTCCCTATCCCATTATTTTTGGCATTTTTTTGACGGAAGGCCCTTGATAAATAATGTTCCCACCTATCAAGATGTTCCATCATCAACTGATCTTTCTAAACAAATTGCAAAAGATCTGAAAAAGAGAGGCTTCAAATTTTTAGGACCGACTACCCTGTACTCATTTTTACAAGCAGCTGGGTTTGTGAATGATCATGAAAATGATTGCGACTTTAAATAATGAGTAGATTTAATTGACAAGACGGAAAAAACATGTTAGTTTATAAACAAACAAGTTTCTGAGATTATTTTACGAATAGTAATATAGGTGAACCAATGAAAGCTGAATTGATTGCAGTAGGAACTGAAATTCTTACAGGGCAAATCACCAATACCAATGCCCAATTTTTATCTGAGAAACTGGCTGAACTAGGAATCGATGTGTATTTTCACACAGCAGTAGGAGACAATGAAAACCGCCTACTCTCAGTTCTAGACCAAGCTAGTAAGCGTAGTGACTTAGTCATACTTTGTGGAGGACTTGGTCCTACTGAGGATGACTTAACCAAGCAAACACTGGCTAAGTTTTTAGGCAAAGAACTCGTTTTTGATGAGGAGGCAAGTAAAAAGCTGGACAGTTTCTTTGCTACTCGCCCTAAACACACACGAACGCCTAATAATGAACGTCAAGCGCAAATTGTTGAGGGGGCTATCCCCTTGCAAAACCCGACAGGTCTTGCAGTTGGAGGCGTCATTACTACTCAAGGGGTGACCTATGTAGTCCTACCTGGGCCACCAAGTGAACTCAAACCTATGGTGAACCAAGAGCTTATTCCAGCACTTACTGAGAATCACGCAAGTCTTTATTCGAGAGTCCTAAGATTCTTTGGCGTTGGAGAAAGTCAATTGGTGACTATTCTGAAGGATTTTATTGTTAACCAAACAGATCCAACCATAGCTCCATACGCTAAAGTGGGGGAAGTAACACTTCGCTTGTCTACAAAGGCTTCTTCACGAGAAGAAGCAGATCAAAAACTAGATGTTTTAGAAAAACAAATTCGTTCTACTAAAACTCTAGATGGCAAATCCTTATCTGATTTTATTTATGGGTATGGAGAGTCTAATAGTTTAGCCTTTGAAGCTTTTCGTTTGCTTAAGAACCATGGCAAGACTATCACTGCAGCTGAAAGCCTAACAGCAGGTTTATTTCAGGCTAGTATTGCTGATTTTTCAGGAGCCTCACAAGTATTTAAAGGCGGCTTTGTTACTTACAGCATTGAAGAAAAATCTAAAATGTTGGATATTCCCTTGTCGCAACTAGAAAAACATGGTGTTGTCAGTTATTTTACTGCAGAAAAAATGGCTGAAGGTGCCCGAGCTAAAACAGATAGCGATTACGGAATTGCACTTACCGGTGTAGCTGGACCAGATTCATTAGAAGGACACCCAGCAGGTACAGTATTTATTGGTATTGCTGATAGGAATCAAGTAAGGTCAATCAAGGTTGTTATAGGTGGAAGAAGTCGTTCTGACGTTAGATATATTAGTACCCTCTATGCCTTTAACCTAGTTCGCCAAGCTTTATTACAAGAGACAACTTGATTTAAGTTTGTCTTTAACTATAGAAAGAAGAGGAAAATAAGTGGCTAAGAAAACAAAGAAAACAGAAGAAATTACAAAGAAATTTGGAGATGAGCGTCGTAAAGCACTTGATGATGCTTTGAAGAATATTGAAAAAGATTTTGGTAAGGGTGCAGTTATGCGTCTTGGTGAGCGTGCAGAGCAGAAGGTTCAGGTTATGAGCTCGGGCTCGCTAGCTTTGGATATTGCTCTTGGTGCAGGTGGTTATCCTAAAGGTCGTATTATCGAAATTTACGGACCAGAATCATCAGGTAAAACGACTGTAGCCCTCCATGCTGTTGCTCAGACACAAAAAGAAGGCGGAATCGCTGCCTTTATCGATGCAGAGCATGCCCTTGACCCTGCTTATGCGGCAGCCCTAGGTGTTAATATCGATGAGCTTCTTTTGTCACAACCTGATTCAGGTGAGCAAGGTCTCGAAATTGCAGGTAAGCTGATTGACTCAGGTGCAGTTGATTTGGTTGTTGTTGACTCAGTTGCGGCCTTGGTACCACGTGCAGAAATTGATGGAGATATTGGTGACAGTCATGTTGGGCTTCAAGCGCGTATGATGAGTCAAGCCATGCGTAAGCTATCTGCATCTATTAATAAAACAAAAACAATTGCTATCTTCATTAACCAATTGCGTGAAAAAGTTGGTATTATGTTTGGTAATCCAGAAACAACACCTGGTGGACGTGCTCTGAAATTCTATGCATCAGTACGTCTTGATGTACGTGGTAATACACAAATTAAAGGAACCGGTGACAAAAAGGACCAAAATGTTGGTAAGGAAACTAAAATCAAGGTTGTCAAAAACAAGGTTGCCCCACCATTTAAAGAAGCCTTTGTCGAAATTATGTATGGTGAAGGGATTTCACAAACAGGTGAGCTTGTAAAGATCGCTAGTGATTTAGGAATTATTCAAAAAGCTGGAGCATGGTTCTCATATAATGGAGAGAAGATTGGTCAAGGATCTGAAAATGCTAAAAAATATTTGGCAGATCATCCAGATATTTTTGAAGAAATTGATCATAAAGTACGTGTACACTATGGTTTGATTGAACCAGATGAAGAGGATAGTGTTGAAGAAGCACAAGTTGAAGAAACATCTGATGAACTTGTTTTGGACCTTGATTCAACCATTGAAATTGAAGAATAAGTGTAAAAGAGCCGAAGAGCTCTTTTTCTCTTTGATTTAATCTAAGTAAAAAAAAATCTAT
>DBFVHV010000131.1:0-10607 GCA_048524165.1 Streptococcus sp. | reverse complement strand
GCCAAGTGAATTATTGGAGGAATACGAAATATGAATATGATGCTAGTTTTGGCCATTTATGTGGTCGCAATTGTTGCTTATGTGGCTTTCAGCCGTCGTCGCCAAGCAAAGGCACAGGAAGATCGTTTTGCAGGTCTTGCTAAGGGTGCGGAAGTCGAAACAATTGGTGGTTTGATTGCCATTGTTGATGAAATCGATAAAGAAAATAATCGTATCGTCTTGGATGCAGAAGGTGTTTTCTTGACCTTTGATTTGGGTCGTTCAATCATGAAAGTGATTACGCCAGCACCAAGTACAGAAACAGCAGAGACTGTTAAAGAGATAATTGTCGAAGAAGATTCAGCGATTGAGTCTGCTGATGAAAAGTAAGATGTGTATTTTAGGCTAGGTTAAATCCTGGTCTTTTTACATTTTCTAATCTCCTTGGTATTAAACACTGTTCAGAACCCTTTAAAATGTGGTAAAATAAAGGGTAAACTATATTTAGAGGATATCCCATGTTTAAATTTAGAAAAAAATCTCATCAAGAGGTTCTAGACAATATTCCTAACCATATTGGCATTATTATGGATGGAAATGGCCGTTGGGCTAAAAAACGTCTACAACCACGTGTGATGGGACATAAGGCTGGGATGGATGCCTTGCAAAAGGTAACTATCGAAGCGTCACAACTTGGAGTTAAGGTATTGACAGTCTATGCCTTCTCAACTGAAAACTGGTCACGTCCACAAGACGAAGTTAGATTCATCATGAATTTACCAGTTGAATTTTTTAACAAGTATGTACCAGAATTAGATAAAAACAATGTTCGCATTTTGACGATCGGAGATAATAGTCGCCTACCTAAGGAAACCTTAGATGCTCTTGAAAAGGCAGTAGAGCAGACCAAACATAATTCCGGTTTGGTACTTAATTTTGCATTGAACTACGGTGGTCGTGCGGAGATTGTATCGGCTGTTCAAGCCATTGCTAAAGAGGTTGAAGCAGGTAAACTTAGTCCTGAAGCTATTGATGAAGATCTCATTGCTAAGCATTTGATGACGGATAAGCTGCCATACCTTTATCGTGATCCAGATTTAATTATCCGTACCAGTGGCGAACTTCGTCTTAGTAATTTCTTACCTTGGCAGTCTGCCTATAGTGAGTTTTACTTCACAGATGTTTTCTGGCCAGACTTTGATCAGCAGGGACTACGTCAAGCTATCTCTGACTACAATAAACGTCACCGTCGCTTCGGTGGTGTCTAGAAAGGACCTCTCATGCAAGAACGTTTAATTGGTGGGGGTGTGGCAGCGGCCATTTTCCTCCCATTGCTCTTTATCGGTGGTCTTCCTTTCCAGCTTTTGGTTGGGGCTATGGCCATGGTTGCAGTGTCTGAGATGCTTCGTATGAAGCACTTGGAGATTTTCTCTATCGAAGGTATTTTGTCTATGTTGGCAGCCTTTATTTTGGCAGTGCCTATCGACCATTATTTTATCAGTCTTCCGACAAATGCCAGTGTGACAGGCTTTGCTATTATTTCTTTTTTGATTTTAGCAGGAACTGTCCTTAATAGCGACCACTATTCTTTTGACGATGCAGCCTATCCGATTGCATCTGCCTTTTATGTTGGTTTTGGCTTCCAAAATCTTATTGCGGCACGTTTGGATAGTTGGGAAAAAGTTCTCTTTGCCCTCTTCATTGTTTGGGCAACAGATATTGGAGCCTACCTCTTTGGTCGTCAATTTGGTCAGAATAAGTTGTTGCCAAAAGTATCACCAAACAAAACCATTGAAGGGAGTGTTGGTGGTATCTTATCAGCAATCATTGTAGCACTACTCTTTGGCTTGATTAACCATAGTGTCTATGCACCCCATAGCTTCTTCTGGTTGCTTATCTGCACCATTATTTTTAGCATTTTTGGTCAATTTGGTGACTTGGTTGAATCAGCTATTAAACGACACTTTGGTGTTAAAGACTCAGGTAACCTCATTCCTGGGCATGGCGGTATTTTAGACCGTTGTGATAGCTGGATTTTCGTTTTCCCAATTATGCACTTCCTAGGACTTTTTTAAGGGTGGGGGTGTCTAAATGAAAGCTATTATTACTTTTTTACTGATTTTTTGTGTGATTGTCGTCTTCCATGAGTTTGGTCATTTCTTTTTTGCCAAACGATCAGGCATTCTGGTTCGTGAATTTGCCATTGGGATGGGACCGAAAATTTTTGCACACACTGGTAAGGATGGTACTGTTTATACTATTCGTATCCTCCCTTTGGGTGGTTATGTGCGTATGGCTGGTTGGGGTGAAGATACAACTGAGATTAAAACGGGTAGCCCTGCCAGCCTAACGCTTGGTACAGATGGCAAAGTAAGGCGTATCAATCTTTCAGATCGTCAGGTTGACCAGACAGCTTTGCCTATGAATGTCACTGCCTATGATTTGGAAGATAAGTTGACTATTACAGGTCTAGTCCTAGATGAGACCAAGACCTATGAGGTTGACCATGATGCCACCATCGTTGAGGAGGACGGTACGGAGCTTCGTATTGCTCCTAAGGATGTTCAATATCAAAATGCTAGCATTTGGGGACGCTTAATTACTAATTTTGCTGGACCTATGAACAACTTTATTCTTGGAGTCTTGGTCTTTATTATCCTTGCCTTTGTTCAAGGTGGTGTTCAAGATACGTCGACCAACCGTATCCAGGTGGCTGATGGTGGCGCTGCTCAGGTGGCAGGTTTGAAAACTGGTGATGCCATCGAGGCTATCAATAAGGACAAGGTTACTGACTGGGACAGCTTGAAAGAATCATTGACAGAGAATACTAAAAAATTCTCGAAAGGTGACAGCCTTTCTGTAACGGTTAAGAGAAGTAATGGTCAAGAAGAAACTATTTCTGTTAAACCTCAAGAGAGCCAAGGTAGCTACTTTTTGGGTGTCTCTCCAGCCTTAAAGACAGGCCTTAAAGATAAGATTTTTGGTGGTTTCCAAATGGCTTGGGAAGGTGCAACGGCAATTCTCGCTGCGCTCAAGGGGCTCATTACCAACTTTAGTTTGAACAAGCTTGGTGGACCGGTTGCTATGTTCCAGATGTCCGCACAGGCCTCAGAAAGTGGCTTGATTTCCATTCTTAACCTTATGGGAATGCTCTCTATCAACTTAGGAATTTTCAATCTTATTCCAATTCCAGCTCTTGACGGTGGTAAAATTGTTATGAATATTATTGAAGCTATTCGTCGTAAACCACTTAATCAAGAAATTGAAAGCTATATCACACTCGCAGGTGTTGCGGTCATGGTTGTTCTTATGATTGCAGTGACTTGGAATGATATTATGCGTGCTTTCTTTTAATTAGAAACAAAGAAACGAAAGGAAGTCTAAGGGACTTGACCCAAGGGCCAGCCTCCTTAGTATGTAAATGATGAAACAAAGTAAAATGTTGATTCCAACACTTCGTGAAATGCCAAGTGATGCTCAAGTTATCAGTCATGCCCTTATGGTACGTGCGGGTTACGTGCGTCAGGTCTCTGCTGGTATTTATGCTTATATGCCATTGGCAAATCGTGCTATCGAGAAATTCAAAACCATCATGCGTGAGGAGTTTGAAAAAATCGGTGCCGTTGAAATGTTGGCGCCAGCGCTTTTGACAGCAGATTTGTGGCGTGAGTCAGGCCGTTATGAAACTTACGGTGAAGACCTTTATAAACTAAAAAACCGTGATAAATCTGACTTTATTCTTGGTCCAACTCACGAAGAAACTTTTACAGCCTTGGTTCGTGATGCGGTTAAATCATACAAACAATTGCCACTTAACCTTTATCAAATCCAATCTAAATATCGTGATGAAAAACGTCCTCGTAATGGTCTTCTTCGTACGCGTGAATTTATCATGAAGGATGCTTATAGTTTCCACCAAAACTACGAAGATTTGGATGTAACTTACGAAGACTATCGTAAGGCCTATGAAGCTATCTTTACACGCGCTGGCCTTGAGTTTAAGGGTATCATCGGTGATGGTGGTGCTATGGGGGGTAAGGATTCCCAAGAATTTATGGCTGTCACTCCTGAGCGTACAGACCTTAATCGTTGGGTAGTTCTTGATAAGTCAATTGCTTCATTGGATGAGATTCCAGAAGATGTCATGGAAGAAATCAAGAATGAATTGACATCATGGTTGGTATCTGGTGAAGATACGATTGCATACTCTACAGAGTCAAGCTATGCAGCTAACCTTGAGATGGCAACAAACGCCTACACACCAGCGACTAAGGTTGTGACTCAAGAAGAAGTATCACGAGTTGAAACACCAGATTGTAAGTCAATTGACGACGTCGCTGCTTTCTTGAATGTTCCAGAAGAACAAACGATTAAGACTTTGCTTTTTATCGCTGATGACGAACCAGTAGTGGCTCTTCTTGTTGGTAATGATCAAGTTAATGATGTGAAGTTGAAAAACTATCTTGCAGCTGACTTCCTTGAACCAGCTACAGAAGATGAAGCGCGTCAAGTCTTTGGTGCTAACTTCGGTTCTCTTGGTCCAGTTAACCTTCCTGAAAATGTTCGTATCATTGCAGACCGTAAGGTTCAAGACGTGGCTAATGCTGTTGTTGGAGCCAATGAAGATGGTTATCACTTGACAGGGGTTAACCCAGAGCGTGACTTCAAGGCAGAATACGTGGATATTCGTGAAGTTAAAGAAGGTGAGATTTCGCCAGACGGTCAAGGTGTCCTTCAGTTTGCGCGTGGTATCGAGATTGGTCATATCTTTAAACTTGGTACACGTTACTCTGAAAGTATGGGGGCTAACGTTCTTGACGAAAATGGTCGTGCAGTTCCAATTATCATGGGATGTTACGGTATCGGTGTTAGCCGTATCTTATCAGCGGTTATCGAGCAACATGCACGTCTCTTTGTCAACAAGACACCAAAAGGTCAATACCGTTATGCTTGGGGTATTAATTTCCCTAAAGAATTGGCGCCTTATGATGTTCACTTGATTACAGTAAATACTAAGGACGAGGAAGCTAATGCATTGACAGACCGTTTGGAAGCTGCTCTTGTGGCTGAAGGTTACGATGTCTTGACAGATGACCGTAATGAGCGTGTTGGTTCTAAATTCTCTGATAGTGACCTTATCGGACTGCCAATTCGTGTGACAGTTGGTAAAAAGGCAAGTGAAGGTGTTGTCGAAGTTAAAATCAAGGCAACTGGTGACACTATTGAAGTGAACGCAGATAATTTGATTGAAACACTTGCCATTTTAACAACTGAACAAGATGCTTAATACTAAAAAATCTTTTCTTGCAGAGGCAGGAAGGGATTTTTCTTTTGGGGTGACAATGATGAGTTGAGGGAAAAGGGGACAAATTCCAATTTGACAGAATTGTCTAAATAGTGTAAACTTAAGTCTATCTTAACTACGGAGGCATCACATGCTTAATAAAGCGACCCATTTGGGAAATCTTAAAGCTTTTTATTACTTTAGTTTCTTTAGATAGGACGTTTGTGTTTCGAGATACAAGCGTCAGTCAGTTTGTATCTATGAAGCTAAAGCATTTTGTGATGGATTAGCCGATTAGATGAATAGGTCTAACCGGTGACATAAGCTAGCTTGTGCTAGTCAAGATGCAGAAAACCAGTTGGGCCTGTCCTAACTGGTTTTTTCATACCGTGGTCTATTTTTTGATTTCCCATTTTAAGCTAGGCTTGTTTTTATACAGCAAGCTTTAGCTTACTTTTGACGGATAAATAGAGTGTCTGTATCACTCGGGGATGTCCTTGAAGACTTGAGGATTTTCCGTGGGAATGAAACGATGAAGATGCTTGTTTGTAGTCTGACCGCTTTAGAAAAAGGAATCGAAAATAGATAGAATAAAAAATAGAGGTATACAAGATGAAGAAATTCTTGGTCAGTATGATGGCTGTTCTCACAGCTATCCTCTTGGTTGCATGTTCCAATGCTTCTAACAAAAAAATGGTTCACATTGGTGTTCTCCAATATGTGGAGCACCCGTCCTTGTCAGCGACACGTAAAGGGTTCATTGAAGAACTCAAAGAGGAAGGGTATGTCGACGGTAAGAACATCAAAATCGATTATCAGAATGCACAGGGAGATCAGTCTAACTTGCAGACGATTTCTCAGTCGCTTATTGAAGATAATGATGTCATGTTGGCTATCGCAACCCCAGCAGCCCAGTCATTAAGCAGTTTAACAAAGGATAAGCCAATTCTCTTTACGGCAGTGACAGATCCTGTCTCAGCTAAGTTGGTTAAGTCTATGGACAATGTTGGTGGAAATGTGACGGGAACAAGTGACATGTCTCCTATCAACAAACAGGTTGAATTGCTGAAAAAGGTCCTTCCAAACACTAAAAAAGTTGGGATTATGTATACGACCAGCGAGCGTAACTCAGAAGTTCAGGTTGAAGAAGCCAAAAAATACTTCAAGGAAGCTGGTATTGAAACGGTTACTAAGGGGATTTCATCAACCAACGATATCCAAGATACAGCTAAAAGCTTGATGAGTCAGACCGAAGTCATTTTCATCCCGACGGACAATACCATTGTTAGTGCCATTAATACCTTGGTGGACCTTTCTAAAGAGACTAAGGTTCCTGTTGTTGGTAGTGATGCTGGTAGTGTGGAAAAAGGTGTCCTATTCACTTATGGAACCAACTATGAAGCGCTTGGTCGTCAAACAGGTAAGTTGGCAGGTCGAGTTCTTAGAGGTGAGAAAGTTAAGGAAGTTGATGCGGAGTACCCTAAAACTCTAAATGTTGTGGTTAACCATGATATGGCTAAAGAACTTGGCATTGATGTTTCTAGCATTAGTGATGAGGAATCTAAAGTATCAACGAAAGATGACAAACCGATTGCCAAAAAAGATAAGGGTGTCATTAAGCTTAAGGTGAATAAGTCATCTAAGAATGGTTTTTCAAATGTGGTTCTGACAGCAGTTTCTCAGGGGCTTCTCTGGGCGATTATGGCTATTGGGGTCTTCATTACCTTCCGTATTTTGGATCTTGCTGATTTGACAGCTGAGGGGGCCTTCCCACTTGGTGCTGCAACGACAACTATCATGATTATCCGTGGTATCAACCCAATCTTTGCAACTCTAGGTGGTTTTGTAGCTGGTATGCTTGCAGGTGCTGTGTCTGGCTTTATGCATACGAAAATGAAGATACCAGCACTCTTAACAGGGATTATTACCTTAACAGGGCTTTATTCAGTTAACCTCTTGGTTCTTGGAAGTGCCAATGTCTCTCTTTCAGGACATAATACGCTAGTGACTATGGTGATGGGGCTTGGTTTGTCTAAGCTGAATGGTGTGATTCTATTAGGACTAATCTTTGTTAGTCTTGTAGTGTTTATGTTGGTTGTTCTCCTTAATACACAGATTGGACTTGCTCTTCGTGCAACAGGTGATAACCTTGCCATGGGTGAAGCTAATGGTATCAAGGTTGATCGTATGAAGATTCTTGGTTACATGATTTCCAATGGTTTAATTGCCCTATCAGGTGCCCTCCTAGCTCAAAACAATGGCTATGCGGATATGAATATGGGTACTGGTACAATCGTAAATGGCTTGGCTGCAATCATCTTGGCTGAGGTTATCGTTAAGTATTTACCACTTGGCAAACGTCTTTGGTCAATTGTTGTCGGAGCTGTTCTCTACCGTTTGGTCTTGGTTATTATCCTTGCCATGAACGTTGATGCTCAAATGTTGAAATTGGCTTCAGCCATCTTGCTTGCTATCATCCTTTATGTGCCTGAAGTACGACAAAAATTGAAAATCAAACCTAACAAATCCTTGACTCCAGGAGGTGACAAGTAATGGCTTTACTTAGTTTACAACAGATTCATAAAACCTTTGAAAAAGGCACAGTCAATGAAAATCACGTCCTTCGTGGTTTGGATCTCGACATTGAGCAGGGAGATTTTATCTCTGTCATTGGGGGAAATGGTGCTGGTAAATCAACCTTGATGAATTCAATTGCTGGTGTTCTCAGCATTGATGAGGGGGATATCTTGTTGGAGGGCCAATCTATTAAAAAAGCATCTGTAGATGAGCGCTCTAAAGACATTAGCCGTGTTTTCCAAGATCCTCGAATGGGTACAGCGACCAACCTTTCTATCGAAGAAAATATGGCAATCGCCTATCGTCGTGGTAAGAAACGTAGCTTCTTTAAAAAGTCTATTACTGAAAGTGAACGTCAAGTATTCAAGGAAGCCTTGGTGGATCTTGGCCTTGGTCTTGAGAATCGTATGAAGACTGATGCTAATTTCTTGTCAGGTGGACAACGTCAGGCATTGACACTTGCTATGGCGACCTTAGTTCGTCCCAAGATTTTGCTGTTAGATGAACATACAGCAGCACTAGATCCTAAGACAAGTGACATGGTCATGAATTTGACGCGTAAGATTGTTGAAGAACAGAAGTTGACAACTCTTATGATTACCCACAATATGGAACATGCCATCGAATACGGAAACCGTCTAGTCATGCTCTATCATGGTAAAATCGTCGTAGATGTGCAAGGTGAAGAAAAGAAAAACCTCACTGTTGCAGAACTTATGGATCTCTTCCACAAAAATAGTGGACAAGTCCTCAATGACGATGCCTTGGTACTCGGTTAATATACTAGAAAGAAACTATCCAAAGTTTAGATTTTGGATAGTTTTTTCTTGACTATTTTTGACCAAGTGCTAAAATGAATATATAGATTAGCACTCCTTGAGTATGAGTGCTAAAATAACGTTTTAAACGTTACTAATCATAAATAACATTTGGAGGTAATTGGTATGGCATTAAAACCATTGGGCGATCGTATCGTCGTCCGCTTTGAAGAAACAGAAGAAAAAACAGCTAGTGGATTTGTATTGGCAGGAGCTAGTCATGAAGCTACTAAGACTGCAGAGGTCTTGGCAGTAGGTGAAGGCATCCGTACTCTTACTGGGGAATTGATTGCACCTAGTGTTGCAGTAGGCGATAAGGTCCTTGTTGAAAATGGTGCAGGTGTCAGTGTTAAAGACGGAGAAGATGCCGTTTCAATTATCCGTGAAGCAGATATTTTAGCAGTCCTAGCTTAGGCCCTTGCTAATCAGATATAAATTAAGATAAAGAAGGAGTAACTATGGCAAAAGATATTAAATTTTCATCAGATGCACGCGCAGCAATGGTTCGTGGTGTCGATACTTTAGCTGATACAGTTAAGGTAACGCTTGGCCCTAAAGGTCGTAACGTTGTTTTGGAAAAGGCTTTTGGCTCACCACTTATCACTAATGATGGTGTGACAATTGCTAAAGAAATTGAACTTGAAGATCACTTTGAAAATATGGGTGCCAAGCTCGTCAGCGAAGTGGCTTCAAAAACGAATGATATTGCCGGTGACGGAACAACTACAGCCACTGTTTTGACACAAGCTATTGTTCGTGAGGGGCTAAAAAATGTAACAGCTGGTGCTAATCCAATCGGTATCCGTCGTGGGATTGAAGCAGCTGTAGCTACAGCTGTGGAAGAGCTTAAAGCCATTGCTCAACCAGTTGCTAATAAGGAAGCCATTGCTCAAGTCGCAGCGGTTTCATCTCGCTCTGAAAAAGTTGGTGAATACATTTCAGAAGCAATGGAACGCGTTGGTAATGATGGTGTTATCACTATTGAAGAGTCTCGTGGTATGGAGACAGAGCTCGAAGTGGTTGAAGGTATGCAGTTTGACCGTGGATATCTTTCTCAGTACATGGTTACTGATAATGAAAAAATGGTCGCAGATCTTGAAAATCCATTTATTCTTGTGACTGACAAGAAAATTTCAAATATCCAAGATGTTCTTCCACTCTTGGAAGAAGTGCTTAAGACCAGTCGTCCACTTTTGATTATTGCTGACGACGTGGATGGTGAAGCTCTTCCAACGCTTGTTCTTAACAAGATTCGTGGAACTTTCAATGTCGTTGCTGTTAAGGCTCCTGGCTTTGGTGACCGTCGTAAGGCGATGTTGGAAGACATTGCTGTATTGACTGGAGCAACTGTTATTACTGAGGATCTTGGCCTTGAACTTAAGGATGCAACTATGGCAGCACTTGGTCAAGCTTCAAAAGTAACTGTGGATAAGGATAGCACAGTTATCGTTGAAGGAGCAGGAAGCGCAGAAGCCATTGCTAACCGTGTTAACCTCATTAAATCTCAATTGGAAACAACAACATCTGAATTTGACCGTGAAAAACTTCAAGAGCGTTTGGCTAAATTGTCAGGTGGTGTTGCAGTTGTTAAGGTCGGTGCAGCCACTGAAACAGCTCTTAAAGAAATGAAACTTCGTATCGAAGATGCTCTTAATGCTACTCGTGCCGCTGTTGAAGAAGGTATCGTAGCAGGTGGTGGTACAGCCCTAGTTAACGTCATTGCTAAGGTTGCTGAACTTGATCTTGAAGGTGACGACGCTACAGGACGTAATATTGTCCTCCGCGCCTTGGAAGAACCTGTTCGTCAAATTGCTTATAATGCCGGTTATGAAGGTTCAGTTATCATTGATAAATTGAAGAACAGCCCAGTTGGTACAGGCTTTAACGCTGCCAACGGTGAGTGGGTAGATATGGTTGAAGCAGGAATCATTGATCCAGTTAAGGTCACA
>DBFVHV010000130.1:0-5563 GCA_048524165.1 Streptococcus sp. | reverse complement strand
AATGCACCGTTTTTACAGTGCCCGTTTCAAGCAAAAAAATGATTATATTGAGGAGGTCATCAATCAATCTCTCAAGAAGAAAATCATTCCAGCTATGGAGCGTCGTATCCGTAGCGAGTTGACTGAAGCAGCAGAAGATGGAGCCATTAATCTCTTCTCTCAAAATCTTCGAAGCCTGCTCCTAGTCTCACCACTTAAAGGTAAGATGGTGCTTGGATTTGACCCAGCCTTTCGTACAGGAGCTAAATTGGCCGTCGTTGACCAAACAGGGAAACTGATTACAACTGAGGTCATCTACCCAGTTGCTCCAGCTAGTCAAGCTAAGATTGCCCAAGCTAAGAAAGACTTGGCTGACCTCATCAAAAAGCATGCCATTGAGATTATTGCTATCGGAAATGGAACAGCCAGCCGTGAAAGTGAAGCCTTTGTGGCAGAAGTCCTCAAGGATTTCCCAGAGACCTCTTATGTCATTGTCAATGAAAGTGGTGCCTCAGTCTACTCTGCTTCAGAGTTGGCCCGTCATGAGTTCCCAGATTTGACGGTCGAAAAACGCTCTGCCATTTCCATTGCCCGTCGTCTTCAAGACCCTCTGGCTGAATTGGTTAAGATTGACCCTAAGTCAATCGGAGTAGGCCAATACCAGCACGATGTTAGCCAGAAGAAACTCTCTGAAAATCTTGATTTCGTCGTTGATACCGTGGTTAACCAAGTCGGTGTCAATGTCAATACGGCAAGTAGTACCCTCTTGTCACACGTGTCAGGACTCAATAAGACCATCTCTGAAAATATCGTTGCCTACCGTGAGGAAAATGGTGAGATTGCATCACGTGCTGAAATCAAAAAGGTCCCACGTCTCGGTGCCAAGGCCTTCGAACAAGCAGCTGGTTTCCTTCGTATCCCAAATGCCAAGAATATCTTGGATAATACGGGAGTCCACCCAGAGTCTTATCCAGCGGTGAAAGCTCTCTTCAAGCAGTTAGACATCACAGATTTGGACGACTCTGCCAAGGCAAGATTGAAGGCTCTTAATCTTAAAGATACAGCAGAAAATCTAGGGCTTGGTCAGGAAACCCTAAAAGACATCATCGCTGACCTTTTGAAACCAGGTCGAGACTTACGTGATGATTTTGAAGCACCGGTGCTTCGCCAGGATGTTCTTGAACTCAAAGACTTGTCAGTAGGACAAAAACTTGAAGGGACAGTCCGAAATGTTGTGGACTTTGGTGCCTTTGTGGATATCGGTGTCCATGAGGATGGTCTTATCCACATCTCTGAGATGAGTAAGAGTTTCGTTAACCATCCAAGCCAGGTAGTTTCTGTTGGGGATCTGGTTACTGTATGGGTGTCAAAAATTGACTTAGAACACGAAAAGCTTAATCTTTCCTTGGTGAATCCACGTGAATCTAACTGATTATGTTAAGACCGTTTCTATCGAAGATTTCGGCTGGGAATTTAAGCATCAAGCCTTGTGGAACAAGCGCCTGCGGACCACTGGAGGTCGTTTCTTTCCAAAGGATGGACACTTAGATTTTAATCCAAAACTCTATGAAGAACACGGCCTTGAGACCTTTCGGAAAATTGTCCGTCATGAACTCTGTCACTACCACCTTTATTTTCAAGGAAAGGGCTACAAACATGGGGATAGAGATTTCAAGGACCTACTAGCTAGGGTAGACGGCCTTAGGTACGCCCCCAAAATGCTAAACCAGGAAGAAAATTACTTCCTCTACCAGTGCCAATCTTGTGGTCACACTTACCGTCGCAAACGCCGTGTCAATACACAGAAATTTGGTTGCGGTTTGTGCCGGGGCAAGCTCATTTTTCTAAATCAGTCCTAGGGCTGATTTTTTTAGTCTAAAAAAATCATATAATTAAATTAACGAAATGATAGGAGAAGAAGACCATGCCAAATCGTTTTTATAAGACACGAAAAAATAAACTCGTCGCCGGTGTTGTTGCTGGTTTGGCAGATAAGTTTGGCTGGGACCTAACTTTGGCTCGTATCTTAACCATTATTCTCATGGTTTCAACGCAGTTTGGAATCTTCTTATACTTGGTTTTAGCCCTTCTCCTTCCTTACAAAGAGGATATTTATCCCGAGATAAAACTCAAGGATGGAAGAAAACGCAAAAACGCTGAACCTGTAGAAGACGAGTGGAACTGGTGAGTAAATGATTACAGAAAAGATCGATGATTGGCCTTAGTGCTAGTCATTGGTCTTTTTTGCTTTGAGGACCGCATTGAAAACCTTTTTATGATACAATGAAACTAGTAAATAATCGGAGGAAATAACATGACAGTAACCGTTAAAATGTTGGTTGATAGACTTAAACTCAGGGTTGTCTATGGGAATAAGGAGCTTTTGGCAAAAGCGATAACAACGGCTGATATCTCTCGTCCTGGTTTAGAAATGACGGGCTATTTTGACTATTATTCACCGGAACGACTTCAGTTGGTTGGGATGAAGGAGTGGTCCTACCTTAAAACCATGACTGACTATAACCGTTATTCTGTTTTTACTAATATGTTTAAAGCGGAAACTCCAGCTGTTATCGTGGCTCGTGGTCTTGAGATTCCGGAAGAGATGCTTCGAGCCGCTAAGGAAAATGGTGTAGCAGTTCTTCAAGGACGAAACGGCACATCGTCACTTTCAGGTGACATGTCTTGGTATCTCAACTCCCAATTAGCTGAACGCACTAGTGTCCATGGTGTTTTGGTAGATATCTACGGGATGGGTGTTCTTATTCAAGGAGACTCTGGTATCGGTAAGAGTGAGACAGCGCTCGAGTTGGTGAAACGTGGCCACCGTCTAGTTGCTGATGACCGTGTAGATATCTATGCTAAGGATGAGGAAACCCTCTGGGGGGAACCTGCAGAAATTCTTCGCCATCTTCTTGAAATTCGTGGGGTTGGTATCATTGACGTTATGAGCCTTTACGGAGCTAGTGCCGTCCGTAATTCATCTCAAGTTCAGTTGGCCATGTATCTTGAGAATTTTGAAAATGGAAAGGTCTTTGACCGTCTTGGAAATGGCAATGAAGAGATCGAATTGCAAGGCGTTAAGATTCCACGTATCCGCATTCCTGTTAAGACAGGACGTAACGTGTCAGTCGTTATCGAAGCTGCAGCAATGAACCATCGTGCTAAGCAAATGGGATTTGATGCAACCAAAACCTTTGAGGACCGTTTGACCAACCTCATTAGTAAGAATGGTGAAGACTAATGTTAGCTACCATTGATCCAATTGCTCTAAGACTTGGTCCAATCAGTATTCATTGGTATGCCATCTGTATTGTCTCTGGTCTTTTACTTGCAGTTTATCTAGCTCAGCGTTGGGCTCCTGAAAAGGGGATCGATCCTGAGCATATCTTAGATTTTATTCTCTTAGCCTTTCCTATAGCCATTGTTGGTTCTAGGCTCTACTATGTGATTTTCCAGTGGTCCTATTACAGCCAAAATCCATCGGAAATTTTTGCGATTTGGAATGGTGGAATTGCCATCTATGGTGGCTTGATTGCTGGTGCAGCTGTCCTTTATTGGTTCGCCAAACGTCATGCTATAGCGGTTTTAGATTTTCTAGATATTGCGGCCCCTGGGGTCATGATAGCTCAGAGTATCGGTCGCTGGGGAAATTTTGTCAATCAAGAGGCCTACGGAAAAGCAGTTAGTCATCTGAATTATCTTCCAGAAATTATCCGTCAGCAGATGTTCATAGATGGAAGCTACCGCGTACCTACCTTCCTCTATGAAAGCCTGTGGAATCTAGTTGGTTTTAACATTATTCTGGGACTAAGACGTTATAATAAGGGATTGCGACAGGGAGATGTAACTTCATTTTACCTTATCTGGTATGGTCTTGGACGCTTTGTTATTGAAGGCATGCGTACGGATAGTCTCATGTTTGCTGGCTTGCGTGTCTCACAATGGGTCAGTACTTCTATCATTATCCTTGGAGCCAGCCTCTTATATTTCCGTAAACAACGTCCAAAAGCAGATTATAAAATGAAAAGCTAGTCATACTGTTCAGACTTTGTTATAATAAAATGAAAATTATAATAACAAAGGTCCTAAGAAGCAGGAGTCAAACATTCAGTTTCTTTGTATTAACCTTTTAAGCAGGTCAAAGGAGTCTTAAACTATGGCAGAAATTGCATTTCTTATTATCGCAATCGCACTTGCTGCGTTCCTAATTGCATTAATTCCAACTCTACTTCGCACACGTCATGTTGTCAAAGAAGTTGAAGAAACAGTTGCTGTTCTTCGTACAGATATTAACGTAACACTTCACCAAACAAATGAAATTTTGGCTAAGGCTAACGTCTTGGTTGAAGATGTTAATGAAAAAGTTCAAACGATTGATCCTCTCTTTGTAGCAGTAGCTGAGCTTTCAGAAAGTGTTTCTGACTTGAATACCGAAGCTCGTTATCTCGGTGCTAAGGTAAGTGCAGCAGGAGCAAGTGTCGGTAAAGCAGGCTCAGCCTTTGCTATCGGTAAGGTTGCTTCAAAACTATTTGGTAAAAAAGACAAGAAAAAATAAGGAGGTCTTTTCATGAGTAAATTTCTAAATACCCTAATTATTGGTGCAGCTTCTGGAGCTGCAGCGGCTTATTTCTTCACAACTGAAAAAGGTAAAGCAGTTAAAGCACGTATTGATGAAGAAATCGCTTCATTCAAAGAAGATCCTAAAGCTTACCAAAATCAAGTGGTGGAAAAAGCTAGCGACTATAAAGAACTGGCAGTCGATACCTTCCAGGATTATAAAACAAAATTTGAAAATGGCGACATCACTGCAGATGATTTGACAAAAGCCGTTCAAGAAAAAACAGCTCAAGTTGCTGACTTTGCAAAAGAGAGTTTTGAACTCATCAAGGAGAAAACAGCTCAAGTAACACCTGAGCAAGCTAATGTTGAAGCAGAAACAAAAGCTATCGTTGATGATATTGTCATTGATATCAAAGATATCTCTGAAGAAGCAGCAGAAGCAAAATAAATAAAAGCCCTGTGGGCTTTTTTTAGAACGAAAAAAACGTTGACTAAGGAGTCAACGTTTTTGTGCTTTAAGATATTCGATTAGGACATAAATGCCTAACTGACCAATGACGCTAATGGTAATTGCCCAGAAGAAGGCCCAGAAGGTAGCTACCTGTGCTACCAAGAAAAGGAAGGCAACTAGGACTGTTGAAACACAGAAGCTTGAGATACGTCCAAAGAAAATCATATCTTGTAGTTTAATACTATTACTATTTAGAACTTGATAGTCTTGATAATTGGTCGTTTGACGACGTTCAATCTCCAAATCTTCGATGTGATCAAATTGACGGTGTAAGTTGTCAGCCATGTCTGCCTCCTTTCTATATAAAGTACCTAAATCACTGTTTCGTGTAGGCTAAAATACTGAGTCAGTATTTCACTATTTAGAATCTCATTAATAATACCATAAAAATTTTATATTGCAAAGTTTTTTTTGATTTTTCTCAAAATTCTAGTATTCAAAAACTATTTTAAAATATCCAGATACAGGATTAAGAGACCTAAAAGTTCTAAAAAAATCAATCAATTTGTG
>DBFVHV010000129.1:0-2263 GCA_048524165.1 Streptococcus sp. | reverse complement strand
CAATTTCAATGGCCTTATTAAGAGCTGCAATGTCATAAGCGATGGCACGTGCAGGCCCGATATTTGGGACGTCGATATTGTAGCATTTAGCACCGTTATGTTCAAAAGTATCTGCTGTTATACCTGATTTAGCAGAGTTTTCACGCATACAAGCTACATAATATTGGATATCTTTGTCTTGTTGGAACTCTGTTAACTTCTCAACAAAGGTTTCAAATCCACCATATTTTGCTGGAATTCCCTTAGAACCAACGATATAAACTGTTTTTGTCATTTAATCACCATCAAAAGAAATGGAGAAAGCCATCACTTTGCTCCATCCTTCATTACTACTACTTTAATTGTCTTCAATAAGATTCTGATATCGCGCCAGATTGTCCAACCGTCCATATAAGCAACATCTAGTTTGACAACTTCATCAAAATCAGTAATTTCACTACGGCCGCTTACTTGCCAAAGACCAGTAATACCTGGTTTAAAGCTAAGACGGCGTTTTTGTTCTGGCGTATAAGATTCGTATTCGTCCAATGTTGGAGGTCGTGTTCCCACTAAACTCATATCACCTTTTAAAACATTCCAAAATTGTGGAAGTTCATCAAGACTCGTTTTACGAATGAAATGTCCGATTTTGGTAATCCGTGGATCATTGTCCATCTTAAACATACCACCAGACATCTGATTTTGTGACATCAAATTCTTCTTAATTTCTTCAGCATCCACACGCATCGAACGGAATTTATAAAACTTGAAGATACGTCCATTTTCACCTACGCGATCTTGAGCAAATATTGCTGGACCACCATCCCTACGGATAAGAGGGTAAAGAAATATTCCGACTAAACCACATAAGAGCAAACCAACTAAGGCTCCACAGATATCGAGACAACGTTTAGCTACGATATCACCGTAACTATAAAATTGCGTTGAAAAAGTAACAACTTTAAAAGGACCTAACTGTTGGATACGTTTTTCACCTTGACTCATAAATTCGAGTGCATTTAGATTAATGGATACTGGAATTCCCATAAGCTCAAAAGGTGAGGCATAGTCCCAAATTTTGTACTGCTCACTAGGCAGGTTAATAAGTACTTGGTCAACAACCGAGTGTGTAGCATATTCAACAAGATTTTCAGGTTTCACACTCTTAATAAAAGGATTAGTGAAATAAGGATTATCCAAAACACATACCGCTGTAATCCTACCATCCATATTGTCTTTCATACGAGTCAAGACATTTTCAAGACGTGCTTGATCAGAAATTAGGAGGATATTTTTATTCCCTTTACGGCGTGTATAAATGGATGAGCGGAAGTATTTTAGAAGAGTATTTGTCAGATATAACAAAGTACATGCGATTAGAGTGACGTATAGAAGTCCTCGTCGTGAAATCGAAAAATCACCATCTGCAAAAAATGATAGGAAGGTTGCAATTAGAGCAAATATGAAACCATACTTAACTGTTGCAATAAGCTCATCTAAATAGCCCCTATATTTAAGATTTTCATAATAACTACTGATATAGTATGTGACAACATGGACCACTCCTAGAAGAACAATACTTCCTTTTGTTATCTCAGTATAAGGTAATTTACTAGCTAACCAGGATGCAAACACAACCACAACTAACTGTATAACTCCAATTTCAATGCGACGAATTTCTTGTTTTTCTTTCACTCTTAACTCCTCTTAAAATATTAATGTATAAGGAGCCGCATTATCCCCATTAATGCTATCCTTTTCTACGACGATGTGCTCTTGAATGACTTTCTTTTTGTTCTGCTTTTTTTCCGTACTCACCATATGATCCATATGATCCATACGAACCGTATGACCCATATTTATCTACTGTCATATCAACTTTATTAAGAACGACACCTAAAAATTGAGAATTACTTTGTTCCAATTGCTCAACAGCTTTGGCTACAAAGCGACGTTTAATTCTTCCAGCTGCTGTAACTAAGAGACTTGCGTCAGCTTGGTGGGCAATAATAACAGCATCAATTACCAAACCAATTGGTGGCGTATCAATGATGACATAATCATAACGACTACGAGCAACTTCCATCAAATGTCTAAAATTGTCATTTTGCAAAAGACTTGTTGGATTAGGTGGAACAGGACCAGATGCAATGACATCCAAACCAGAAACGTCAGTTTGACAAATAGTTTCATTTAAATCAGCATTTCCTGAAAGGAAATTTGAAAGACCTTTATAAGGCTCATTTGATTTAAATGTTCCTGACAAAACAGAGTTACGAGTATC
>DBFVHV010000128.1:0-2533 GCA_048524165.1 Streptococcus sp. | reverse complement strand
CAAAAGCGTGGACACCATATTTCGTCAACAAAGGTTTATGAGGAAGAGAAACTTCCAGAAACTGTTGATGGTATTGATTTCCTTATAGTAATGGGCGGACCTCAGTCGCCTGATGAAGATCGTCAAGTCTTTCCATACTATGATCCAAAGGCTGAAATTGCATTAATTCAAAAAGCTATTGACGCTGATATCTACATTGTCGGGGTATGCTTAGGGGCTCAACTTTTATCTGTAGCTTATGGTGGGAAATATGAACATAGTCCAGAACGTGAGATTGGTGTTTTCCCTTTGACCTTAACTGAGGAAGGATTAGCTGATGAGCACATTAAAGAATTTGGTTCTACTTTAAACACGGGTCACTGGCATGGTGATATGCCTGGTTTGAGTGACAAGGCAGTTGTTCTTGCGACCAGTAAGGGCTGTCCACGCCAAATAATTCGGTTTAGCCCTAAACATTATGCCTTCCAAGCACATTTAGAGTTTGACCTTGAAGCGATTGATTTACTGATAGCTGCTGATGGTGAAGAGCACTTGCGCCAGCAAAATAAACAGTTACCTTTTGTTCAAACACCAGAACAATTACGTTCTCATGATTATTCTCAAATGAATAAAAAGTTATTTGCTTTTCTAGATTCACTAACCCAGGGCTAAACATTTAAGTAGCTCATATACTATTTATATAATAGTAGAAAAACTTAAAAATTATAACTTAAGAATGGTCGAGCAGGTATTCATATTTGAAAATGATGGAAAGCTTGAAAAATAGCTAACCGTCCTAGATGCGTGGCAGCTACGTTAGCTTCCTAATTTTCAGCCACTTTCTAGTTGCTCTTTTACCTTCATAAATAATAGAAAGGATGGGTTAACTGTATTCACTGAACTGAATACGGGCAGAGAACAGTGAAAAAAGATAAACTGATTAGCATTTGTAATGTGTCGTCAGTCTCCTGTTTTTACTTCGTCTCTGTCGCCCTTTATATCTTAATTATGTCTATTCATATTTCTGCCAAACAAGGAGAGATTGCTGATAAGATTCTTCTACCTGGGGATCCTTTGCGTGCAAAATTTATTGCCGAAAATTTCCTTGAAGATGCCGTGTGTTTCAACGAAGTCCGTAACATGTTTGGTTACACAGGAACATACAAGGGTGAGCGTGTCTCAGTCATGGGAACTGGGATGGGAATGCCATCCATCTCTATCTATGCGCGTGAACTCATTGTTGACTACGGTGTCAAAAAATTAATTCGCGTAGGAACTGCTGGTTCTTTGAATGAGGATGTTCACGTTCGTGAGTTGGTTCTAGCACAAGCAGCAGCAACTAACTCTAACATTATTCGTAATGACTGGCCTCAATACGACTTTCCTCAAATTGCAAGTTTTAATCTTTTGGATAAGGCTTATCACATTGCCAAAGATCTTGGTATGACAACACATGTTGGTAATGTTTTATCTTCTGATGTTTTCTACTCAAATTATTTCGAAAAAAATATTGAGCTAGGGAAGTGGGGTGTGAAGGCTGTCGAAATGGAAGCAGCAGCACTTTACTACCTTGCAGCTCAACACCAAGTAGATGCTCTTGCCATTATGACTATTTCTGATAGTTTGGTAAATCCAGATGAGGATACAACTGCTGAGGAACGTCAAAACACTTTCACTGATATGATGAAAGTAGGTCTTGAAACTCTTATTGCAGACTAGATTATGAAAAGGATGTCTTTAGCCATCCTTTTTTTGATTAGCCAAAAGGTTAAAAGTTTTCAAACTACAAGAATATTCTAAAAGTATTTCAAGGATTATACCTTTAATAATTAGATAAATAACTGACAATTTTATGAGGTGGTTTAAAAATGAGAAATAACACTTACAATATGAGAGATAGTGATAGAGAATAGATAGTTGATAGGCTTGTGAAAAACGGTTTCTTCTTTTTTAAAAATAATGACAATTGAAATGAAGTTATAGTAATGTTATAATGATAATGGGAAATGTCTAATTTTAATATTCAGGAGCAATTTATATGAGTTCGCGTATGAAACGTAAGCAGAAACGGACGAGTAATGAATCGTTGGGAATGGTCAACGTTGGGTTGACCATTCTGTATGCTATTTTGGCAGCGGTCTTATTATTCATTATGTTCAATTATAACTTCCTATCTTTTAGGTTTTTGAACATAATTATTACCCTTAGTTTGTTGGTGGTTCTTGCCATTAGTATCTTCCTTCAGAAAACAAAAAAATCACCACTAGTGACAACGGTTGTACTAGTAATCTTTTCACTAGTTTCTTTGGTTGGTATTTTTGGATTTAAACAAATGATTGATATCACTAACCGTATGAATCAGACTGCAGCCTTTTCAGAAGTAGAAATGAGCATTGTGGTTCCGAAGGATAGTGACATCAAAGATGTGAGTCAGATTACTAGCGTTCAGGCACCAACTAAGGTTGATAAGAATAATATCGATACTTTGATATCAGCTCTAAAGGAAGACAAAAAAGTTGATGTCAAAGTTGATGATGTCGCTTCCTATCAAGAA
>DBFVHV010000127.1:0-3136 GCA_048524165.1 Streptococcus sp. | reverse complement strand
GTCGATCCTAAGATGGTTGAACTTTCTGTTTACAACGATATTCCCCATCTCCTTATCCCTGTGGTGACCAACCCACGTAAGGCCGCCAAGGCTCTTCAAAAAGTGGTCGATGAGATGGAAAATCGTTACGAACTCTTTAGTAAGTTTGGCGTGCGTAACATCGCAGGCTATAATGCCAAGGTTGAGGACTGGAATGCCCAGTCGCAAGAGAAACAGATTCCCTTGCCTTTGATTGTGGTTATCGTCGATGAGTTGGCTGACTTGATGATGGTGGCCAGTAAGGAAGTGGAAGATGCCATCATCCGTCTGGGACAAAAGGCACGTGCGGCTGGAATTCACATGATTCTTGCAACTCAACGTCCATCGGTTGATGTTATCTCCGGTTTGATTAAGGCCAATGTGCCATCTCGTGTGGCCTTTGCCGTGTCTTCTGGGACAGATAGTCGTACCATTTTAGATGAAAATGGGGCAGAAAAACTACTCGGACGCGGGGATATGCTTTTCAAACCGATTGATGAGAATCACCCTGTTCGTTTGCAAGGGTCCTTCATTTCAGATGATGACGTGGAACGTATTGTGACCTTTATTAAGGACCAAGCTTCAGCTGACTATGACGAGAGCTTTGATCCTGGTGAAGTTTCAGAGAATGATTTTGGTGGAGGTTCATCCACTAATGGTGGAGGTTCGGAAGGAGATCCTCTCTTTGAAGAAGCTAAGGCCTTAGTATTGGAAACACAAAAAGCTAGCGCTTCTATGATTCAGCGTCGTCTGTCGGTTGGATTTAACCGTGCCACTCGTTTGATGGAAGAACTGGAAGAGGCCGGAGTGATTGGACCAGCTGAAGGCACTAAGCCACGTAAGGTTTTGATGACTCAAGAGTGATGATGGGAAAAGTACTCCCCACCATTTACATATGTTTTAAAAATAAGAAAAGGATGAGAAAGTGACTGTTTCGACGCAAATTTTCTCATTCTTTTTTTATGTTCAAAATAAATCAAAAAGTGTCAAATTATTTCATAATAACGCTTACAAAAGGAACGTTTTTTGCTATAATAAAAGAAAAGTGAGTATTAAAGACTAAAGGAGTTTAAAATGGACAATTTATTAACCGTTCATTTTCATAGTATGCATGGCGACTATTCCAGATACAGTATGTGGACGTGGTTAGATAGTTATTGGGGCAAAGAAGCCCATTTTTCTCGTGAGGATGATTTTGGGCTGGTGGGTCAGCTCACCTTTCCGGCTAATCGTTTTATTGACTCTGTCAATCTCTTAGTTAAGACAGAAGATTGGTCAAAGCAGACACATGATTATCGTATCAGACGTTTCTTAGGGGATGCCCCGAATGCTATTTGGGTGGTTGAAGGTGACCCGACTGTCTATTATTCTAAACAGGCCGCTTTGACTAGTCATAGTTTTGAAGAGCGTGATCAGCATGCCTTTGATATGGCTCTTCGTAGACAGGAATTTGACCAAAAGTGGGGCTTTCATGGTTGGTTAGGCCATAAGTATGAAAAAGGTTCCACAGAGTTTCGCCTTTGGGCGCCACTAGCTCATCGTGTGCAGCTACTACTTTTTAAAAAGGGTAGTAAAAAAGCTAAGGTGATTAAGATGAGCCGAGGAACCAGTGTGAATAAGGATCGCCACGAGATGAATACACACGGTGTTTGGAGCGTCTCTGTCCCTAGGAATTTGGATGGGTTCGCCTATCAGTTTCGTGTCTATCATGAAGAGAGTTTTTATCAAGATACTAGAGATCCTTACAGCATTGCCCTTAGCTTAAATAATAAAAAGAGCTTGGTGGTAAATCCTGAGCGCTTGGTTCCCAAGGGGTATCAGAAGGTTACACGACAAGAGGCTAACTGGCGTAATGCCAATGCTTGCTCGTCTGTTATCTGTGAGATGCATCTACGAGACTTTACAATCTCAGAAACATCTGGTGTTAAGAAGGCCTATAGAGGGACCTACCTAGGTGCCTGCCAGAAGGGAACTAAAAATGCCCAAGGAGATGTGACTGGTTTTGATTATATCAAACGCATGGGTTACAACTATGTCCAGTTACAGCCGGTCTTTGATCATCATAAGACCTACGATAAGAATGGTAAGCTTCTCTATAACTGGGGATATGATCCTGAAAATTACAATGTTCCAGATCGTCAGTTTGCGACTGATCAAAGAAATCCCTTGGCACCAATTTTGGAGCTTAAGCAGATGATTCAGGCCTACCATGAGGCGGGTATTGGGGTCATCATGGATGTGGTTTATAACCACACCTATTCGTCATATAGTTCGCCTTTCCAACTGGCAGTACCAGCTTATTATTACCGTATGCATGACAATGGTTCATTCCAAGATGGGTCAGGTTGTGGGAACGAAACGGCCAGTGAGAAAGAAATGTACCGCAAGTATATGATTGATTCTTTGACCTATTGGGCAGAAGAATTTGGAGTGGATGGTTTCCGTTTTGACCTTATGGGCTTGCATGACGTTGCTACTATGAATGCCATTCGTTCAGCCATGGATGATATAGATCCTAGGATTCTTATTTACGGTGAAGGATGGGACATGGGGATTGGACTTCCTGTGGACCAAAAGGCCAAGAAGGATAACGCAGCTTTGATGCCTAGAATCGGATTTTTCAATGACAATGCGCGTGATGCCGTTAAAGGGGCAGAAGTCTATGGACACATCAGCAATGGTTATGTGTCCGGAGCTCCTTTAGAAGACAAAATTGCTAAGAGTTTACTTGGTAGCCGTGGCTTTGTAAACTATCTCATGCCGGGTCAGGTTCTCAACTATATTGAAGCTCATGACAACTTTAATTTGAATGATCTTATGCATCATCTGCATCCACATGATGCGCCAGAGGATATTGAAAAACGTATTTATCTGGCTAACGCTCTTAATCTGACTATGCAGGGGATGTGTTTCATGCAATTAGGGCAAGAATTCCAGCGTAGTAAGATGGTTGCAACAGGTGAAGATGGAAATTACACAGAAGCAGATGTTAAGCGTGCTATGAATAGCTACAATGCCCCTGATGAGGTAAATCGGGTGGATTGGAATCAGGTGACTCTTAAGAAAGAATTGATCGAAAAGATTGCCAAATTAATTGAACGCAAGAAAACAGTACCAG
>DBFVHV010000126.1:0-11221 GCA_048524165.1 Streptococcus sp. | reverse complement strand
ATCAAAGATGGTTTCTTCAGTAGGATAACCATCAGCCCCTTGCCATTGGGAACTGCCAGCTTCCGCCAAAGCAGTTTTGGCACTCTCAATAACCGTCATGATGGGCTCAATCTCATTTGGAAAGGCTTGTCTAATTTCCATATCTTTACCTAATTACTTATTTTCAGCTTCAAATTTCTTCATAAAGTCAATCAAATCAAGCACACCTTGACGTGGGAAAGCATTATAAACACTAGCACGCATACCACCTACTGAACGGTGTCCCTTGATATTCTTGAAACCAAGAGCATCTGCTTCTGCTACAAATTTGGCATCCAAGTCTTTACTTGGTGTAACAAATGGAATGTTGCAGACAGAACGATCCTTGGCATCTTTAACAGGATTGGTGTAGAAATCAGATGATTCGATATAGTCATAAAGAAGACCTGATTTTTCACGTTGAATTTCCGCCATCTTATCTACGCCACCAATTTCATTTTTTACCCAGTCAAAGACGAGTTTTGAAATATAGATATTGAAACATGGTGGTGTATTGTAGAGTGATCCAGCATCAGCTTGAATACGGTAGTCCAACATGGCAGACAATTGTGGTTGGTCGTTAAGGAAATCTTCACGGACGATAACCACTGTCACACCTGCAGGTCCAATGTTTTTCTGAGCACCAGCATAGATGAGAGCAAAATCCTCAACGTTATAGCGCGCTGCTAAAATATTTGAAGACATATCAGCTACAATCGGTACACCATTAGTATCAGGCAAATCGTAGATAGATGTTCCCTCAATTGTATTATTGGTAGTCAAGTGAACATAAGCGGCTTCTGGATCAATCGTTGAAGGATCAAAACTTGGAATATAATCGTAAACAGTATCCTCAGATGACGCCAAAAGAATTGGTTCAAAAGGAATCGTTTTTGAAAGCTTGACAGCTTCAGTATAGGCTTTTTTACCCCATGAACCACCTACAAGGTAGTAAGCTTTCTTACCTTGAGCTAAGTTCAGTGGAACCATTGTGAATTGTGTTGAAGCGCCACCTTGCAAGAAAATAACCTTATAATTATCAGGAATAGCCATGAGCTCACGAAGTGTCGCTTCCGCATCTTTAACGATTTTGTCAAATTCTGGAGAACGGTGGGACATTTCTAGCACGGACATACCGGAATCTTGATAGTTAAGCAATTCAGCTTGTGCCTTTTCAAGCACTGGTTTTGGTAATGTAGCAGGTCCTGCTGAGAAATTATAAATTGTCATAAAGACACCTCCAAAATTTTAATGGTCCCATTATAGCGAATTTTCTGAATATTGTAAAGTCCTAACAGTAAAAAACGAACGGAATTGCCCGTTCGTTACAAAAAAGTTAGTTATTTTCTGTATATTTTTGCAAGTAATCGAATTTACTATCCGTTATCCTTGCTTAAGAAAATAGGCTGCACCGATTAGATTTGCTCCATTATGATGATGACAGGCTACAATCTTTGGACGTTTAATAATTTTACCGATAAAATCAATCTCATGGTGAACCTTATCGAACTGACGGTTGACTTCTTCTATCAGAATAGGCTGAGCTGAAATACCACCTCCAAGAACAAAGGTTTCCATATCAAAGATAGTTTGAAGATTCAATATAGTAATGGCTAGGTTTCGACAATAGGTCTCAAAGATTGGATAAACTGCTTCCTTTTTAGCATTGATTGCCTTAAAGGCTAGCAAACCATCTTTTAAATCAGGACTGGCTAAAATCTCATTGACTTTAGTAATCAAACCAACAGCTGAAAGAGCCGTTCCTCGCATCAATGAAGGATCAAGTTTTTCCATTTGAAGAGGAAGGAGAAAGGTCAACTCCCCTGCCTGGAAATGGCTTCCCTGAAAAAGTTTACCATTGATTATTATACCTCCACCAAGGCCTGACCCTAAAACAAGGGCAGCACCGTTAGTCACTCCTTTCAAATGACCTGTGGCTAGTTCTGCCAAGGCTGCTGCTTTACCATCATTAAGCGCAGCTACTGGCAAATGATACTTGGCTTGTAGGGCTTCTTTGACACGAAAACCATGAAAGAATCTCAACAAACCGCCGTGATAAATCACACCTTCCTCCGTATCAACAGTTCCAGGAACACTAATTGCAAGGCCTGACAAAGCTACTTCAACCGAAGTTACTAAATGATCAATAACATCGAGAGCCTGATCCAAGGTCTGAGGGGATGATTGCGTTGGCAAACTCTTTTCGAGGACAAAGTCCTCTGAAACAAGAGCAGATTTTACCTGAGTCCCTCCAAAATCAATTGCTAAAATCGTCATGATCATCCTCCACAGATTCTTTTTCGTCATTATATCACAAAATTGCTAAGACTAGAAAAAACGCTATCAAAATGCTATCATGGTCTTAGAAAACTAGATAAAAGGAGTCTCTCATATGACTAAATTTCTACACACTTGTGTCCGTGTTAAAGACCTAGAAGCTTCACTAAAATTTTATCAAGAAGCGCTGGGTTTCAAGGAAGTTCGTCGTAACGATTTCCCAGAATATAAGTTTACTCTTGTCTACATGCAACTAGAAGATGATCCTGATTACGAGTTGGAATTGACATACAACTACGATCATGAAGCTTATGATCTTGGAAATGGTTACGGACACATCGCTGTTGGTGTTGATGACCTAGAAGCCACACATCAAGCCCACAAGGAGGCTGGCTATACTGTCACTGATTTCTCAGGTCTACCTGGTAAACCAAAAATGTACTACTTTATTACTGATCCAGATGGCTATAAAATCGAGGTCATCCGTTTAGCTCAGTTCTTGGAAAAATAATGAAAAAGAAGTCAGATTATCTCAAATCTGGCTTCTTTGTTTGCTTACTGTTTATCTGTCTTCAAGGCTGACAAAATTTGGGTACGAATATCATCCACTCCGTTTGGATTATTTGGCAAGAATAAGGTTTGATTACCTTTAGCCGCAAAAGTATTGAGGGTATCTAGATATTGGTTGGTCAAGAGGATAGACATAATCTGTTCCTCAGACATACCAACATTGGCTTCTTTAAGTTCTGCAATAGATTCAGCCAGACCATCAACGATAGCTTTACGTTGTTGGGCAATACCAACACCATGTAGACGGTCTTTTTCAGCTTCGGCTTCGGCAGCTGTGACAATCTTAATTTTATCAGCTTCTGCCAATTCTTGAGCTGCTACACGCTTACGTTGGGCAGCATTGATTTCGTTCATAGATTGCTTAACTTCAGCATCTGGCTCAACCTTGGTAATCAAGGTCTTAACAATGATGTAACCATAAGTTGTCATTTCTTCGGCTACTTGATGTTGAACCTCAAGAGCGATCTCATCTTTCTTCTCAAAAAGCTCATCAAGCGTCAATTTAGGAACTGATGAACGAAGGGCGTCCTCAATGTATGATTTAATTTGAGCCTCTGGACGCATAAGTTTATAGTAAGCATCTGTAACATTTTGCTCATTTACACGATACTGAGTAGCCACATTCATCATAACAAAGACATTGTCCTTTGTCTTGGTTTCAACCACAATCTCACTTTGAAGCAAACGTAGCTGAATACGGGCTGCAATTTTATCGATACCGAATGGCAAACGCATATGAATACCACTCGTTGCGATTTTTTGATAGCGTCCAAAACGTTCAACGATGGCTACTGACTGTTGACGTACGACATAAAGCATACTGATGAGAATTCCCAAGATAAGTATGAAGGGAATCACTAAAAAGAAAACTACTACTTGCATGTTAAGTCCTCCAAAATAAACATAAAAACTTCTTTGCTTTATTATAGCACAGCAATACAATTATTCAAGAAAAATCCTATATCTTTTTCTTGAACTTGGACAATCAGAAAAGAGGCTGAAACACTAGCGTTTCAGCCTCTCGTATTTTGTGACTAAGTTTAAAACCTAACGGTCCAAAAGGAAAGTTTTTATTTACGATACATCTTAACTTGAAGGTAAATATCGTTATAAATCCCAAGCCATTTTTGACCCAAGTTATTATAGACTTCAAGGTTTTTGATGGTTGATTCTGATGGGTAAAAGGCTTTATCATCAGTAATACTCTTTGGAAGTAAGGCTTTAGCTGCCTCGTTAGGTGTGGCATAGCCGATATATTCAGCATTTTGAGCTGCATTTTCCGGTTTAAGCATGAAGTTGATAAAAGCATAAGCTTCTTTTTCATGCTTCACTGTTTTAGGGATGACCAGATTATCAAACCACAGATTTGAGCCTTCAGATGGAACAACATAACGAAGATCCTCATTTTTATCAAGCATCTCACTGGCTTCCCCTGAGAAGGTTACTCCAATAGCTGCATCACCTTGAATCATGTAGCCCTTCATCTCATCACCCACAATGGCTTTAATATTCGGTGTTAGGCTATTGAGTTTAGTTTCAGCCAGACGCAATTCTGTCATGTTCTTGGTATTCAAACTGTAGCCCAAGCTATTGAGAGAAAAACCAATGACTTCACGCGCGCCATCAACCAGCATAATCTCGTTTCTGTATTCGGGTGACCAAAGATCATTCCAGTGCTGAGGTGCTTTTTTCACCAATTTAGTATTATAGACGATTCCGACTGTTCCCCAGAAATAAGGGATAGAATAGTCATTATTGGGATCGAAACTAAGCCCCTTAAAGCTTGAGCCAATCTGATCAAAGCCATGGATTTTAGATTTATCCAACTTCACCAAAAGGTCTTCCTTGACCATCTTATCAATGGTGTAGTCTGACGGCACAGCGATGTCGTAAGTCGTACCACCTTGCTTAATTTTAGTATACATAGCTTCGTTGGAATCAAAGGTTTCATACTGGACCTTGATTCCTGTTTCTTTAGTGAACTTGGTCAAGAGATCAGGGTCAATATAGTCACCCCAATTATAAATAACAAGTTTGTCCGAAGCATTTCCGGTACGACTTTGCATGTAGGCAGAAATTCCCCAAAGGAAGAAAATAATTGCTAAAATCCCTGCCAGAAATTGATAGAGTTTACGCATCATGTTCCTCCTTTCTCTCCTGGGTAATCATATAATATCCAATGACTAGAAGAATAGAGAAGAGGAAGACAACCGTTGATAGGGCATTGATTTCCAAGGAAATCCCTTTACGAGCACGTGAGTAAATTTCCACAGCAAGTGTTGAAAAACCATTACCCGTTACAAAGAAGGTTACTGCGAAGTCATCCAAAGAATAGGTAAAGGCCATGAAATAACCAGCGATAATACCAGGTGTCAAGTATGGCAACATAACCTCACGTAACATCTGCCATTGGGTCGCACCCAGGTCATAAGCTGCATTCACCATGTCTCGATTCATTTCCTTGAGGCGTGGCAAAACCATGAGAACCACGATTGGGATTGAGAAGGCAATGTGACTCAACAAAACCGATACAAAGCCAAGTTGGAAACCAATCAAGGTAAAGAGAATCAAGAAACTCGCACCAATCATAACGTCCGGTGCAACCATTAGCACGTTATTTAGGGATAAGATTCCAGTCTGCTGCTTCTGTTTGCTCTCATAGATAAAAATTGACCCAAAGGTACCAATAATCGTCGCCAAGAGGGCACTAAGAAAAGCTAAAAAGAAGGTTTGAGCTAAAATCAACATGAGTCGACTATCTGAAAACATGCTCTGATAGTTATCAAGAGTAAACCCTGCGAAACTATTCATATCGCCACCACTATTGAAAGAAAAGGCGATTAGATAAAAGATTGGCAGGTAGAGGATAACAAAGACTAGAGCTAAATAGAGATTTGCAAATTTTTTCATTGACGTCTCTCCTTTGTTAACCACATGATTGCAATCATAGCAACAATAAGCACAACACCAATGGTCGCACCCATTCCCCAGTTTTGTGTTGTGAGGAAATGCTGTTCGATAGCCGTTCCTAGTGTAATAACTCGGTTCCCACCAATCAAACGTGTTAGCATGAAGAGGCTAAGACTAGGAATGAAGACCGATTGTACACCCGAGCGTACCCCATTAAGCGACAAAGGAAAGATAACCTTGGTAAAGGTTTGCCAATCACTAGCTCCTAAATCCTTACTTGCATTGACAATATTCTCATCCAAATCATCCAGAGCATTAAAAATCGGTAGAATCATAAATGGAATTTCAATGTAACTGGCTACAAAAATGAAAGAGAAATCCGTAAAGAGGATTTGCATGGGGGCAATCCCAAAGAAACCAAGAAAGGCGTTAATCCCACCTTGTTGCCCAAAAATCCCCATAAAGGCATAAGCTTTGAGAAGAAGGTTGACCCAGGTTGGTAAAATAACTAACATCAACCAAAGCTGTTTATGCTTCAGTCTGGTTAGGAGATATGCCGTTGGATAAGAGATGAGGAGTGTTACTAAGGTTATGATAGCCGCATAAAGGACCGAGTTAAAGCTCATCCTTAAGTAAGTCCAACTGGAAAAGAAGGTTCCATAATTGTCCAACGTAAAATTGCCACTGATGTCAAAAAATGACTGATAGAGCAGCATGAGTACTGGAGCAACTACGAAAAGTAGAAGCCAAAGAAGGTATGGTACCGAGAAGAGGCTAGCTGTTTTCTTCATGACGCTCCTCCTCAATGGCATTAATCAAGCCATCCTCAGGCTCTTCCATTTCCACATATTCTTCAATACGAGCATCGAATTCTTCCTCTGTCTCATTAAGACGCATGATATGAATATCCTCAGGCGTAAAATCAAGACCGATAATCTCACCCTCAATCGCCTTACGGGTTGAATGAATCATCCATTCATTGCCAAGATTGTCATAGGCAATGATTTCATAGTGAACTCCACGGAAAAGCTGTGTTTCTACACGAACCTGAAGCTTACCTTCCTCAGGAAGCGTGATTTGTAAATCTTCAGGACGGATAACCACTTCGACAGGTTCGTTTGGACGCATCCCTCCATCAACAGATTCGAAACGTTTTCCGTTGAACTCGACCAAATAGTCCTCAATCATGACTCCTGGTAGGATATTAGATTCTCCGATAAAGGTTGCAACGAAATGGTTGATAGGCTCGTCATAGATATCAACAGGCGTTCCTGATTGAACAATTTCACCATCGTTCATAACAAAAATCCAGTCTGACATGGCCAATGCTTCTTCCTGGTCGTGGGTGACAAAGACAAAAGTAATCCCTAGGCGTTGCTGTAGTTCACGCAACTCGTATTGCATTTCAGTACGTAGCTTCAAATCCAGTGCTGACAAGGGCTCATCCAAAAGGACCACACGTGGCTGATTAATAATCGCACGGGCAATGGCTACACGTTGGCGTTGACCACCTGATAATTTTTGAATCGACCGCTTTTGATAACCATCTAGTTGAACCATTTTCAAGGCTTCTTTTACACGCTCTTCAATTTCCTTTTTAGGCACTTTTTTTAACTTAAGCGCAAAAGCCACATTGTCAAAGACATTCATGTGTGGGAAGAGGGCATAAGATTGGAAAACGGTGTGGACATCCCTTTTATTGATAGGGATATCATTAATCCGCTTTCCATCCAAAAGAACGTCACCACTGGTCGCATCCAAGAGACCTGCAATGATGTTCAAGATAGTTGATTTACCAGAACCAGAAGCCCCAAGTAGGGTATAGAACTTACCTTCTTCCAGTTCAAAGTTGATGTCTTTTAAAACTTGTGTGCCACTGTCTTCAAATACTTTCGAGACGTTTTGAAAGGCAATAATCGGATTAGTCAATTGTCATAAATCCTCCATGGATATCAAAAATAGAGTTAGTATTATTAATTTAATTTGTCGCCAATGATGCGAACTTCAGGCTCTAGTGTAATACCCGAATTTTCCTTAACCTTAGCGATAACATCTGCAATAAGGTCTTCATAGTCTTTTGCTGTTCCTTGATCGACATTGACCATGAAACCAGCGTGCTTAGTTGAAACCTCAACACCACCGATACGATGTCCCTTGAGGTTGGCTTCCATAATAAGCTGACCGGCAAAATGACCTGGCGGACGTTTGAAGACCGAACCACATGATGGGTATTCGAGAGGTTGTTTAAGTTCTCGCAAGTGATTAAGACGGTTCATCTCATTCTTGATTTGCTCGTAGTCTCCTGGTTTGAGGTTGAATTTTGCTGAAATAACCACTTCACCTGTTTCTTGGAGCACCGAACGACGATAACCAAAACGCATATCTCTTGCATCAATCGTACGAATATCACCGTCTTTTGTAAGAACCTGAGCAGAAACCAAGATATGTGCAATCTCGCCACCATAGGCACCAGCATTCATAAAGACGGCACCACCAATACTACCTGGAATTCCCGCCGCAAATTCAAAACCGGTCAAACTTTGGAAACGAGCCACCTTAGTTGTTGCAATCAAATTAGCTCCCGCTTCTGCTTCAATTTGATAACCATTAACTGCGATACCATTAAGCTTGTCAAACATAATCACAAAGCCTCGGATACCACCGTCACGAACAATCAAATTGCTGGCATTACCAAGCACCATCCACGGGATGTCGTGCTTATTGGCAAATTTGACAATACGAGAGAGCTCATATCGGTTACGTGGAAAGGCCAAATAATCCGCTGGACCTCCAACCTTGGTGTAAGTATAACGTTTTAAGGGTTCGTCGAAACGAATATCAATCCCCACTAAATCTTCTTTAAGTTCATCTAACATGTTATTTTCCATACTTTTTCTATACATTTATTTCTTTGTAGGTATTGTGAAAGACTTTCCCTTATTACTATCACGACCTAAAAATGAATTATTATTTTTCCCTAAAAATTAAAAGAAAAATACGGCAAAAAGCCAAGATTAATTATAGCAAAAAATCCCTATCTTGACGACAAGGAATTTTTGGAAAAACTAGTCCACCTGCTCCAATTTGCGGACATCACTAGTGTCTAATTGACTCAAATATTTTTCGTAGGCTTGACCAGTTTGAGGCTCAACTAAATCCTCGGCAATTTCTAGCAAAGGAACCAAAACAAAGGCCCTTTGGGTCATGAAAGGGTGAGGCACTTTAAGGTGCTCAGTCTCCCAGATTTCCTGCCCATATAAAAGAATATCAATATCCACAGTACGAGGGCCCCAGTGTTCATGTCGAACGCGGTCAAGTTTTTTTTCAATTTGCTGGCAAGAACTTAGTAAGCTTTCAGCCGACAACTGAGTCTCAAGTGCTAAGGCGAGATTCAAAAAATCAGCCTGGTCTGTTAAGCCCCAAGCAGCCGTCTCATAATAAGAGGACACTGCTTTAACTTCCGTCTCAGGCAAGTGATTCAAGGCCTCCACCGCTTTTTGAAGATAGCCTTGACGATTTCCCATATTAGATCCCAAACTTAAATAAACTTTTGTCATCGGCTACGCTCCAATTCAATTCCAACACTTCTATAGTGCCCATTAATTGGTGGATTTTCTTTAGTAATTCGAATTTTAATAGATTGGATTGGCGCAAATTGATCAAACAAGTCCTCACAAATAGCACCAGCTAAACGCTCAATCAAAATATACTTTTCTTCTTCCACCTGTTTCTGTACGGCTTCAAAAACCAAACCATAATGAACCGTATCTTCTAGATTGTCACTTTGTGAAGCCCTGGTCAAATCAACAGCCAGCTCCAGATTTACCACAAAAATTTGCCCTAGGGTTTGCTCCTCAGCAAAAGCCCCGTGATAGCCATAAAAACGACAAGCATTTAAAATAATTTTATCCATATTTTCTCCTTAAGACGACTAAACTCATCTTTATTCTAGCACAAAAAAGTTGAAAAGTTGGGCTCTAATTAGTATGATATTTAGACAAATCTGAAGTTATTGTGTTTTCGGTAATGCAATCGGTTGCGTAATCCTTCTGATTTGGTAAAATAAAGGCACAGGAGTTTAAAAATTCCTGATATCTAAACTAAGACTATCTCAACTAATAAGGAAACAAACTATGACAAATCAAACTGCAATGCAATACTTTGAATGGTATCTCCCAAGTGACGGCCAGCATTGGAACAACTTGGCTGAAGATGCCCAACATCTAGCAGATCTTGGCATCAGCCATGTTTGGATGCCGCCTGCTTTCAAAGCTACTAACAAAGATGATGTTGGTTACGGAGTCTATGACCTCTTTGACCTTGGGGAATTCGACCAAAAAGGAACCGTACGCACCAAATACGGTCTCAAGGAAGAATACCTCAATGCTATCAACCAACTTAAAAATGTTGGTATCGTCCCTATGGCCGATGTTGTGCTCAATCACAAGGCAGCCGCGGATAAACTTGAAACCTTTGATGTGGTAGAAGTTGACCCTGAGGACCGTACCAAAGAAATCAGCGAACCCTTTGAAATCGAGGCATGGACTCATTTCACTTTTGACGGACGCCAGAAAGCTTACAACGACTTTGAATGGCACTGGTACCACTTTAATGGGACTGACTTCGATGCCAAACGAAATAAAAGTGGCATCTATCTTATCCAAGGTGACAACAAAGGCTGGGCAGACAACGACTTGGTTGACAATGAAAATGGTAACTTTGACTACCTTATGTTTGCCAACCTAGACTATAAACATCCTGAGGTTATCGAAAATATTTACGAATGGGCTGACTGGTTCGTCGAAACAACTGGAGTCCAAGGTTTCCGAATGGATGCCGTCAAGCACATTGATTCTTTCTTTATGCGTAATTTTATTCGCGATGTCAAAGAAAAACAAGGTCAAGATTTCTATGTTTTTGGTGAATTTTGGAATGGTAATGAAGAAGATAATAATACCTATCTTGAAAAGATTGAAAAACGTTTTGACCTGGTCGATGTTCCCCTTCACAACAATCTACACAACGCTAGCAAAGCGGGAGCTGATTATGATTTGACGACTATTTTCGATCATAGCTTAGTCAAAAATCACCCTGAACATGCAGTAACCTTTGTAGATAATCATGATACCCAACGTGGACAAGCCCTGGAATCTACTGTTGAAGAATGGTTTAAACCAGCTGCCTATGCTCTTATCCTTCTTCGTGAAGACGGTCTTCCTTGCCTATTTTATGGTGACTACTATGGCATTGATGGGGAGTTTGCTCAAGAAAGTTTCCAAGAGGTCCTAGACACCTTACTTGACGCTCGTAAAGAGTTGGCTTACGGAGAGCAAACAGACTACTTTGATGACCCTAACTGTATCGGGTGGACACGCTCTGGCAACGAAGATGGGGCTCCATTAGCTGTAACGATTTCTAATGATGCTGCTAACAGCAAGTCTATGGA
>DBFVHV010000125.1:0-7057 GCA_048524165.1 Streptococcus sp. | reverse complement strand
CAAGGATGCCATATTGGCCAAAGAGAAGATACCTGCTGAGATAGCTGACAAAACGCCTGTCAAAAGCGTCGCATGATGTGGAACCTTATTAGTCTTTGAAACCTTTTGGAAGGTTTGAGGAAGGAAACCATCACGTGCCAGGCTATAAACCATACGGCTAAGGGCATAGGCCATTGAGATACATACCGTAATCAAGGTCATAATAGCAACCACAGAGACATAGTTGGCCGCCCAAGAAATACCGATATAGCGAAGGGCATAAGCCACAGCATCATCAACATTCAACTTGGTATAGTGAACAACTCCTGTCAAGACCAGCGAAACCACGGCATAAAGTGAAGCCACGATAATCAAGGCAAGAACGATACCTTGAGGAACGTTCTTTTGCGGCTCTTTAATCTCGTCTACTGTCATAGAGATAGACTCGAAACCAAGGAAACCAAAGAACATGAGGGAAGCACCCGCCATAATTCCTGTCTTTCCTCCATAAATTTGCCCAAAGCCAAATGGTGCAAAATCTGCCCAGTTGCTAGGATTCAAATGGAAGAGACCCACTAAGATAAAGACTGCTAAGGCTGAAAATTTGAGCACTACCAAGAGGGAGTTCAAACGTAAAGCCTGTTTAGAATTCATGAGAAGAAGAGCCGTCACCAAGACCAAGACCAAGACTGGCAAGAGGTCAATGTAAGTGCCTTGACTGGGATTGAAAGGTCCACTGATGGCTTGAGGCAACTTAAGACCAAAGCTAGCCAAGAGCCCCTTGAGGTAGGCACCCCAACCAGAGGCCACACTGGATACAGCATTCATAAAGACAATCATGGTCAACCAGCCACCCATCCAGGCAGGATACTCCCCCCAGACAGCATAGAGATAACCATAAACACCACCAGCCGATGGGTAACGTGAGGCAAACTCAGCAAAGAAAATAGCTGACATCCCAACACACACGGCTGAAATCAAGACCGAAATAATCAGGGCAGGACCAGCTAGAGTCGATGCCGCGGTACCAGTAATGGTAAAGATTCCTGTCCCAACCATGGCACCGATTCCCAGAAGGACTACATCCCTAAGGGTCAGATGTCGTTTCATCTCAGTCTGAGCGAGACCAACATCCTTTTTACGAAAAATACTCATTTTTATACTCCATTTTTTGCGAAATACCGAACTATTATACCATATTTCTTGGCCTAAAAGGGCCTCTTTCTGTATTTTTATACCTCTATTATTAGAAAGTATGTTCAACATTAGGATTTCGTGACAAGGGTTTTCTAATGTGTTGCCTTTATCTATCAAAAACCACTTGCTCAAAATTTTCCTTTCCTTGTCCATTTTTCTTCAGTTTTAGTAAATTACGGAACATTTAAAATCTTTAGAAAAGGCTATGAAAAGGATACCAATTGCGTTTGATTCTTCTAATGAAAGATGTTAGAATGGTGGCATTAAACGGAAAAGGGGAACTTTTATGGAAAATAAAGTTCATTTTAAACTTCATAAAGTGAAGAAACAATGGGTCACTATCGCAGTGTCTGGTTTGGCACTTGGTGCCTCATTGATTGGTGTTGGTGTCTCTGCCGACGAGCAAGCTACGAATCAAGTCACCTCAGCAAGGACACCTGAAAGCGTCAGCCAGGAACCAGATCTTGTCGTCACAGAAACAACTGTAGCTACGACAAAAACTGATCAAGTCGCAACCAATCAGACAACTGATACAACTGCTACTGTTACAGCTGATAAGCAGCCAGTCCTTAAAGAAGACCAAGCAAGTAGCACTTACAATTTGACTAGTGGCGAAACAAGAACTGCTACTTCAACTTCAGAAGTAGCTAGCACAGCTACTGACGTAAACAGTCAAGCATCAGAATCTGTTGAAACTGCTGTCGTTTCTGGTGGTCAGTTCAAGAGCGATGCTGAAGGCAACTGGTACTACCTTAAAGATGGAAAAAATCTGACTGGTGCTCAAAACGTTGACCATTTCGACCTTTATTTCCACGAGGATGGCAAGCAAGCCAAGGGGGAAATTGTCACTGAAAATGGACAATCTTTCTACTATGACCAGGACAATGGACGTAAGGTAACAAATACCTCTATTACCATCGATGGTCAAGCCTACAATGCAGATGCCCAAGGACGTCTGACAGCAGTTCTACCTGAAACTAACAAACACAACCAGTTTATCGAAGATAATAACCACAACTGGTACTACCTCGGAAAAGATGGCAAACCCGTCACTGGTGCTCAGAACATTGATGGCTTTAACCTCTACTTCCACGAAGACGGCCGACAAGCTAAAAACGAAATCGTCACTATTGATGGTGAGAGCTACTATTTCGATAAAGACAATGGTCGTCGTGTAACAGGTCGCCAATATCTTGATAATGTAAACCATAAGTACTTTGGTTTTTACTACTTCGACAAAGATGGCAAGATGGTCAAAGATGACTTCGTCACCGAGAATGGCGATCTTTACTACTTTGATGCTACTGGCAATCAACCTAATTTTGTCTTTGTTTCAGATAAAGCTGGTCATTGGTATTACATGAGTGACTTCAAGGCAACTAAAGGTCTCTCAGCCCCATTTGGTTTCGATACCGAATTCCTAGACCGTAGCCAATCCGACTATAAGACAAGCGTGCAAAACCTGAATGGCCAACAGTATTACTTTGATCCTAAGACTGGTATCATGGTAACCAATCGCTATGTTTCTGACGATCAGGGGAATTGGTATTACTTTGGCAAAGATGGTAAAGCGCTTCACGGTTTTCAAACAGTGGACGGTAACCTTCATTACTTCAACGATAGTGGCCAACAAGTCAAAGGTGACTTTCTTTACTACTATAACGATATTTACTATTTCGATAAGGATAATGGAAATCCAGTAACAAATCAATTCGTTAATAGAGACAACTCTTGGTACTATTTCGGAGCCGATGGTAAAGCCGTATCTGGTTTCCAAACCATTAACGGACAGAACCTATATTTCCACGAATATGGCGTCCAGGCCAAGGGACAACTGGTCACTGTTGACGGCAAAACCTACTACTTCGATCCAAATACAGGTGACAAGTGGGTCAATCGTTCACTTACCTTAAACGGTACGGTCTATAACTTTGACAATAATGGTGTGGCGACCACTAAAGCTGACCAAACCACACATCGAAACCAATTTGTTAAAGGTACCGATCAAGAATGGTACTACTACGATGCTAACGGCAAAAAGGTCACTGGTTTCCAAACCATTAACAAGGACCTCTACTACTTTAACGATAAGGGCCAACAAGTTCGAGGAGGTATTTTCAATCTGGGTGATAACTACTACGTCGCCAACAAAGATACTGGTGCTATCATTCGTAATGCCTTTTATCACGATACATCAACTGGCCCTTATGGCACCTTCTCTGAAAACATCTATTACGCTGGCAATGACGGTGCCTTCAAGACAGGCTGGTTAGAAGTCAACGGTAACCGTTACTACGCTAGCGACTATTCTGATGACAATACCCCCAAAGGAAACCTCTACACAGGAGTACATAACTCACAACTCTTTAGTCCAGATGGAAAACTCTTGACAAACGGTCTCTATCCTGAATTCAAACGTACTGGTGAAAATACTTATGAACTTAAGGGTGTCTATGTCACAGATACTGACGGTAATATCAAAGAAGGTCCTTATCAGTATGATGGTAAGGTTATTGGGTCTAAATATAGTAGCGTCCGCCAATCACAATGGTCAACTTTTGACGAGTGGGACATTCTTAATGGACACCTTTACCACTTCGACTCAATGCCAATGACCTTCACAGCACCAAATGGTCAAAAAGTAACCACAAACGTTGCCGTTGCAACAACTAACAAAGCCCTTACTTATCGTGGTGTGACCTTTAATTTTGATGCCAAGGGTATTGATGCGACAAAAGAAAAAGCCATCCACTTTGACCAATTGCAGACAGATCCTAGCGGCACAAGTTATCTCTATGAAAATGGCCAAAAGGTCACTGGCTTGAAGTCCTTTGATGGCGTTAGTTACTATTTCTATGACGATGGCCACCAAGCCAAAGGTACTGAGGTCGCAATCAACAATAATATTTACCAATTTGACCAATTAACTGGTATCATGACACGCAACGCCTTTTCAAAATCATACAACTACGAAGGTTCTCCACGTTTTCCATACTACCCAACACGCTACTATGGCAATGACGGAGCTGCTCTGACAGGTTGGCAAACCATCAACGGCAAGGACTACTACTTCCGAGATAGCGGAAACCTTGAAACAGGACGTTTTGTCATCGGAGATAGAGCCTATAACGCTGATGACAATGGCGTGGTTGCTGACCGCAAGGGTGAACCTGCCTACCGCAATCGTATTGTCTACGATAAAGGCGATAACTACTATTACAATGACAAAGGTGAGAAAGTGACCGGCTTCCAAGAAGTTGATGGCAAGGTCCTCTACTTCGATGCTGAAGGCAAACAAGTCCTAGGACGCTTCGTCACAGTTGATAATTACACCTACTATTTCGACCCTAAAACAGGTGAAAGATACACTAACCGCTCTGTCCTCATCGACGGTAAACTCTATACCTTCGATAAAGATGGACATGTGGTGTCTTAAGATGAGATGAAACCGAGACATATGTCTTGGTTTTTTTAACACCAAAATGATAGATCAGACAGACACTAGTATCCTTCTTTCTTGATTAATGTTTTCAGATTATAATATTTTTATTAAATAGAAATCACTTTTATGAATCCTCTAGAAAAGTAATCATAGACATAATTTTTGAATATAATTCCACTGAAAAACTCGCAATAAACTATTATTATCATGTTTTTAAATCATTTTAAGTATCAAATAAAATCTTTTAATTTATGTGTTTTAATTTTTTGACTTTTATAATTTCCTCTGTTATAATCATGATATATCAAGGAGGAATTAATGAACATGAATAAGAAATTACATGCTACAATTGGTCTTAGTGCTGCAATCTTAGCACTTGGTCTATCATCTTCTGCACTTGCAGATGAACAAGAATTGCCAGTAAGTCTTCCCGCTACAGAGGCTCTTGATAACACTTCTTTTGAAAACCTAGTTGTTGAAAACATCCCTGCTTCAGCCGTTGATGTCAATCTAGCTAACGAATCTGCAAACACAGTTACTACTGCTAATCCTACAACTGAAGTTAACTCAGTAAGCACTGCTGTCCTTAATGAGGAAGTAACTGCACCTACACCAGCAATTGAAAATGCAACCCCTGTAAATCTTGAAGAATCAAGTCCAGTTGTAAACACACCAACAGTTGATGAGCGTGTGTCAGAAGTTCGTATTCATCACATCCGTCGAACAACCGAAGCAAGTTACTCACAATTCAGCTCTCAAACAGATGTGCTTTACGCAACGATTAAAACTCCTGCTTTCACTGAATACGACACAGCTGCTTTTGCGCCAGCAACGGTTACCGATGAAAATGGAAAAACATGGTATTTTGCTAAATACGATGACATGGTGCTTAACAACAAGAGTAATTACGGTGCTCCTAAAAAAGGAATTGCTTCAAGTCCTATTATTGATGTCACCTACTTCTATGATGATGTTGACCTTGCGCCAACTGTTGCGCAACAGGCCCGTTTTGTCGATGATAAGGGACAGGAAATTGCTCCAATCAAAGTCAACATGGTTAGACGCGATATTGATTTAGCTTACTATGCCTATTTCCCGACTGCTCCTGAAACGATCCAAGCTAATGGTAAAACATATAAACTACAATCAACTGATGACCAAGAAATTAAGTCACACAAAATTCGTATCTCAAATACTGTAACAATCACGTATATTTACAAGGAAGTAACTCAAGGTACAGCTGAAAAACCTGTAACACCAGTTACACCAACACATGCTAAAAAACTTCGTCTTCCTAAAGGCAATAACGGTGTGAAAACGCGTATTCCTGTTAACTACAAACACCAAACAAATTCTTCAAACCAAGGAACTGCAAAATTACGTCTCCCTAAAGGGAATAATGGTGTTAAAACACGTGTACCAGCTAAAAAGAACACTCCTATTCTTACAGTAGATTACCTATAAGTAATAAAAAAACAAAGACAAACTAAACTCGTCTTTGTTTTTTTCATTCCTAATTAACATAGTAGTTTCTTTAAATCATATATTCCAAATCGTAACTAGCATCAGAAAGAATACGTGCCAAAAATTGTTGGGTGCGTTTTTCTTTTGGCCTGTAAAAAATGTCCTTTGGACTCCCCTCTTCGATGACATGGCCACCATCCATAAAGACAACGTGATTAGCTACATCTCGTGCAAAGCCCATCTCATGAGTAACGACTACCATTGTTGTTCCTTCATTAGCAAGTTGTTTCATAACGTCGAGAACATCCCCAACTAACTCTGGATCAAGTGCAGATGTTGGTTCATCCAACAAGATAACTTCTGGTTTAACTGCAATTGCTCTGGCTAAGCCAATACGTTGTTGTTGACCACCTGAAAGTTGTGAAGGATAGTAATCTTTAAACTCCAAAAGACCAACTTTCTTAAGTGCCTCTTCAGCAATTTGTTGTGCTTCACCTTTGGGAACTTTCCTAGCAATCACTAAACCTTCTAAGATGTTCTCAATGGCAGTCTTATTGGCAAATAAATTGTAATGTTGGAATACAAAAGCCGTTTTCTTTCGGATATCCAAAATCTCTTTTTTCGACAATTTGTCCAAAGAGTAATCCTTACCAGCAATTGTTAATTGCCCTCCATCTGCATTTTCCAAATGATTAAGGCAACGTAAGAAAGTTGTTTTTCCTGAACCTGATGGTCCCAAGATGACAACCACATCTCCCTGTTTCACTTGTAGATTAACATCAACAAGAACCTGACGATCCCCAAATGTTTTTGATATATGTTTAGCTTCTAGCATAGTGACTCCCTCTATGTAAATTGCAATTTTCTTTCTCCAAGGTTAAAGAGAACTTGAATGATACCACAAATGATTAAATATAAAATGAAGATGACAAAATAAGATTCAAAATATTGATATCCATATGCTGCTTCAACTCG